>NZ_JAENKS010000019.1:0-27503 GCF_016598975.1 Campylobacter sp. 2018MI34 | reverse complement strand
ATTTTATACAACAAGTTTTAAAGATTTAAATCTCAGTAAAAATGAAAATATAGAACTTAGAATAATTACAACAAATTTAAATTTTAAAGATTATTTATCAAAGAATTTTTATGCGCCAAGTTATGGTATTCAAAGTTTAGGATTTAGCAAAAATCTAAAAATTATTGATTATTTTTTAAATCAACATAAAGATGAAAAAATTAAAGAATTTTATGGAGCTTTATTTTTTGCTTTGCCTATATCATTGGAACTTAGAACAGATATTAATTATTATGGAGTAGCACATTTAATAGCAATTAGTGGTTATCATATGGGACTTATATTTTCTTTTTTATTTTTTATCTTAAGTCCTATTTATAGCTTTTTTCAAAAAAAATATTTTCCCTATAGAAATTTAAAACTTGATTTAAGTATAATAATTTTTATTTTTTTAATCATTTATGCTTATTTAATAGGTTTAATTCCCTCTTATATACGCTCCTTAATTATGCTTTTATGGGGATTTTATTTAATTAGTAAGAATATCAAACTTATTAATTTTATAAATTTATTTCTTAGTATATGTATTTGTATAGCTTTGTTTCCTAGATTTTTATTTAGCGTTGGATTTTTATTTTCTATTCTTGGAGTTTTTTATATTTTTTTGTATTTGCATCATTTTTCAAAATATTTTAAACCTTTTATGAATGTTTTATTGCTTAATATATGGACATTTTTTGCTATGATTTTACCAGTAATGTATTTTTTTCCGCTTCTTACTTATCAACAAATTTTGGCTATTTTTATTAGTATTATTTTTATCATTTTCTACCCTTTAGTTTTATTTTTACATTTTATCAATGAAGGAGGATTATTGGATCATTATTTAATATCATTTTTTAATTTTAAGCTTTATGCAATTAATTTTCAAATTCCTTTTTTAATTTTTTTGACTTATATTTTACTTTCTTTACTTAGCATACGTTTTAAATTATTGGCGCTTCTTTGTATTTTTCTTAATCTTTTGCCCTTCATTTTCATTTAAGTTGTAACAAATCTTTATTCCAAAAAGATAAATAATCCAAGAAATATAAATCCAAATAAAGAAAAACAAAATAGCAGAAAAAGATCCATAAACACTTTGATAAGTTTTGCTATAAATAATATAATAAACAAATAAATTTTTAATAACATACCAAATCATAGAAGTTAAAAAAGAAACAATACTTATAATTTTAGTTTTTATACTATGCAAAGAACTTGAAAAAGCGATAAAAAATAAAGCCCAAATAATAATAAAAGGTAAAAATTCAAAAAAATTAAATCCTATTTTCCATTTATCTAAAAGTTCTTGTATATAACCTGATATATAAAAACTAAAACCTAAGCCCAAAGGTATTAAAGTAAGCAAAGTCCAATATGAGCTTATACTTTGCCAAAGATTTTTTGGCTCATTTTTAGTGATACGATTAATCACAAAATCATAACCAGAAAAAAAAGCCAAAGAAGTAAAAATCATTGCTATAAAACCAAATATACCCAAATTAACACTATTTTTTAAAAAAGTATCCAAATAAGAAAAAACAATATCTTGTTGAGCAGGAATTAAAAAAGCAAAAATAACTTGTTTAGCCTTTTCATAATAGGTATTAAAACTAGAAATTCGAGTAAAAACCGAAAAACAAATAAATAAAATAGGTATTAAAGATAAAATTGTATAAAAACTTAAAGCTGCTGAATAATTTAATACTTCTTTATCTCTAAGTGCAAATAAAATTTTTAAAATTCTACTAAACATTTTTAAATTCCCATTTTAAAAGGATTTAATATATTATTTGGATCAAAAGCCTTTTTAATATTTCTCATTAAATTTATCTCAGCTTCATTAAAAGCAAGTTGCATAAAAGGCGCTTTAGAAATTCCAATGCCGTGCTCCCCACTTAATGTTCCACCTAGTTCTATGGTAAGTTTAAAAATTTCTTCTATAGCCTTATGACCCTGCTCGATTTGAGTTAAATCATTTTTTTCAAGCATTACATTAACGTGTACATTTCCATCTCCAATATGACCAAAACAAGGAATTTTAAAATTATATTTTAAAGCAAGTTTTTCAATTCCTTCTAAAAGTTCAGCAAGTTTTGATCTAGGCACTGTTATATCCTCATTAAGTTTTAAATTTCCGTAAATTGTAATAGCTTGAGAGCAATTTCTTCTTGCAAACCAAATATCACAAGCTTCTTTTTCATTTTTTGCTATTTGAAAATCTTTTGCTCCCATTTGTAAAAAAAAATCTTTCATTTGATTAAGATTTTTATTTAAATTTTCTTCTTCATTGGCATCCATTTCTATAATCAAAGCTGCATTGGCAATTAAATAATTAAGTTTAAATTTTTGCTTTAATGCCTCTATGGTTAAAAAATCTAAAAATTCCATACAAACAGGATTAAAACCTTTTGATAAAGCTTTACATACAGAATCAATAGCCTGTTTTATATCATCAAAAAGTGCAATAGCTGTTTTTTTAAATTTAGGCAAAGGAAGCAATTTTAAAGTAAGTTCGCTTAATACCGCTAAAGTTCCTTCGCTTGCAATTAAAATTCCGGCTATATTATACCCTGCTACATCTTTGATTGTTCTTTTTCCTGCTCTTATAATTTCACCATTTGGTAAAACTGCTCTTAATGCCATCACATAATCTTTTGTTATACCATATTTAACAGCCCTCATTCCTCCAGCATTTTCGCTTACATTGCCCCCTAAGGAACAAAAATGCATACTAGCAGGATCAGGTGGATAAAAAAGATTGTATTTTTGCGCTTCTTTTTGTAAATTAAAATTAATAACCCCAGGCTCTACTACAGCAACTAAATTTTCAAGATCAATTTCTAAAATTTTATTCATATGTTTTTCAAAAGATAAAATAATTCCTCCATTAATTGCCAAAGCTCCACCACTAAAACCAGTTCCAGCGCCTCTTGGAACTACAATAATACGATTTTCATTACAAAATTTTAAAATTTTAGCAATATCATTTTCATCTCTTGGAAAAAGCACTCCATCAGGTAAATAATACTTTTTTGTTGCATCATAACTATAAGCTCTTTGATGCAAAATATCAAAACAAGCATTATCATTTCCTAAAAGCTCTTTAAAATATTGTTTAAACTCTTTTTTCATTAATTTTTATAAATCCCTAATAAAGCTTTATAATATCTATAAAAATTTGTTATATCTTGCTCAGAAGTAAAAAAACCTAAAAATTTATTTTGATAACTCCCTACTCTTGAATAAAAAGGTGTTTGTATTTTTGTAGCTTTTTGTATGGATCTTTCATATAAAATGCTAAAATCTTGACAATCTATAAAAATAGCTTTTTGCTCAAGAGCAAAAATTACAATTCCTACAGCATTATTGGAGCAAAATTTTCTAAAATCAGATCTTTTAGGACTGCTTATAGAATCTCTAATTAACTGAGCTCCAAAAATATCTATATGAGTAAAATAAATTTGAGGAAAACTTTGTTCAATTTCATTGTAAATTGTTTCATTAGGCGCTATAATTAAAGCTCTATTATAAAGAAAATTTAAAATAACCTCATCATTGACTTCTGGTAAAATATTTGGCAAAGGAAGAGCTTTTTGCTCTAAAGAATCAAAAACTTTAAATTCTAATTTAGCCAAACCATTTTCCTTTGATATAACACTTGCTCTAGCAACTATACTTTTAGAATCTGCAAAATTATGCATTATGATACCTGAAGAATGGAGCGAAATTTCAGGACTATCCTTAATATATCCATAAACTCCATCAACTTTTATAAGATTTGTTTTTACAGAATTTAAATTCAAATCTGCATAAAGATTAGCAAAAAATAACATCATTATAATAATTCTTAACAAACTCATACTCCTTTAATACATTCATAATCATTTTTCATTAAGTAATTGTAAGAAAAATAAAGTAAAATATAGCTTTTAATTTTATAATATTGTTTAATTTTTAAGGTTTTTAATGAAAAAAATTTTATTTTTGTTTTTGGCTATTATTCAAGCTTTTGCTGCTGTAAGCATGGAAGAATTAACTTGGGAAAATGGCGATACCTTGCTTAAATTCCTACAAAGAAATTCAATTCCTATGTCTTTATATTATAATCTAGACAAAGAAGATCAAGAATTAGCTTCAGAAATTGCCTATAAAACAAAATATCAAATTTTAAAAGATGACAATAATAATATCGAACAAGTTTTAATCCCAATTAGCGATGATTTGCAAATTCATATTTATAAAGATTCCAATAAACAATATATTTTAACTTTTACCCCGATATTTTACAATAAAGAAAATAGAATTTTACGCTTAAATGTGAAAACATCTGCTTATCAAGATGTATACGAAGAAAGCAAAAGCTCAACTTTGGCAAGAGCTATGGTAAGAGCCTTTAGAGGAAGTATTAATTTTCGAAACATCCAAAAAGGCGATGAAATTATTTTATATTATGAACAAAAAAGAAGAATGGGAAAACTTTTTGGTGATATTACAATTAAAATGGCTCGCGTAGAAGTAAATAAAAACTCTCAAGAAATATTTTATTTTAATGAAAATTATTATGATAAAAAAGGTAAAGAAATTGACTCTTTTTTATTGGATAAGCCTGTTAATTACTTAAGAATTTCATCAAAATTTAGCACAGCAAGATATCATCCTGTATTAAAAAGATATCGCGCGCATTTAGGAGTTGATTATGCAGCACCCACAGGAACCCCTGTTAAAAGTGCTGGAAATGGAGTAATTACCTTTGTTGGAACGCAAAATGGCTACGGTAATGTTGTTAAAGTACAACATTCATCTGGATATACAACACTATATGCCCATCTTAGTCGCTTTGCAAAGATTAAAAAAGGACAAAAAGTTAAACAAGGACAGGTTATTGCTTATGTAGGTTCAACTGGTATGAGCACAGGTCCTCATTTGCACTTTGGAGTTTATTTAAACAATAAAGCTATTAATCCAGAATCTATTATAAAAATTGCTAAAACTCAACTTAATAAAAAAGATTTAGATGAATTTAAAAAAGTGGTAAGTGAGTATGAAAAAAAGATGAATCTATTTATTCAGGATAGCAAAGAAAATCCTCCAAAAGAAGAAGATTTTGAAAACTATATTGAACTTGATTCAATATAGTTTTTGACTAATTTTTAAACCAAGAAGTAATTTTTTCAAAAAATCCTTTTTGCTCGTGATGCATACCATCTTTTATTCCAAAACTTTCTCCTAATTGCTCTAAAAGTTTTCTTTGTTCATCATTAAGCGTTTTTGGAAAAGTTATTGCAATTTGAACAATTTGAGATCCAAATTCATCAGAATGAATATTTTTCACCCCTTCATTTTGCAAAATAAATCTTTGCTTATCTTTAGCACCTATTGGAAGTTTTAATATAGCTTCCCCTCTTATAGTAGGAACTTTAATGCTTTCTCCTAAAATAGCCTGGGTGAAAAAAACTGGGTATTCTATATAAATATCTTCTCCATCACGGATAAAAGTATCATCTTCTTCTGCAATTATTTTTACAAGCAAATCTCCTCTTAAACCATTTTTGACAATATTGCCTTTATTAGCAACTTTTAAAGTTACACCCGTATCTACACCTTCTGGGATATTGATCTCTACCTTGTCTTTTATTTCTTCATAACCCAAACCTTTGCAATCAGGACAACGCTCACTCGCTCTTTCTCCACTTCCTTTACAATCAGGACAAGTTTGAGCAAAAGTAATAAAACCTTGTTGAATTCCAATTTGACCTTTTCCTTTGCATTTAGGACAAGTTTGAGTTTTACCATCTTTAGCTCCACTTCCATCACATTTTTTACAAAAATTTTTATACATAAAATCTAAAGTTTTTTTACATCCAAAAACTGCTTCTTTGAAATTTAATTGAAGATTAATAGTTAATTGAGAACTAAATTTTTCACTGTTTGCTCTTTTTTTACTTGAACGTGTAAAGCCTCCTCCAAAAAAACTTGAAAAAATATCGCTTAAATCTTCAAAATCAGCAAATCCTCCATTAAAGCCCGAAGAAGCCCCTCCAAGACCTGCTTTTCCATAGCGATCATATATTGCTCTTTTTTCGTCATTGCTTAAAACTTCATAAGCTTCATTGATTAATTTAAATTTATTTTCAGCTTCTTTATCCCCTTGATTTCTATCAGGATGATATTTTAAAGCTAATTTTCTATAAGCTTTTTTAATCGTATCTTTATTAGCACTTTGTTCTATTTCTAAAATTTCATAATAATTAATTTCCATTATATCTCCGCATTATTTGTTAAAATTTTTAAAAATAAAAAAGTAATTTACCAAGTTTTTAATATAATTTAAATAAAATTACATTAAAAATTAAGGAAAAGCAATGATTAATGTTTTAATGATAGAAGATGATCCTGATTTTGCACAATTGTTATCTGAATATTTAGCTCAGTTTAATATAAAAATTACTAATTTTGAAAATCCACGTTTAGCTTTAGAAGCTGGGATTCAAAATTATGATTGCTTGATTTTAGATTTAACTTTACCTCAAATTGATGGTTTAGAAATTTGTAAAGAAATAAGACAAAAAAGTCATATTCCTATTATCATATCTTCAGCAAGAGGAGATTTAAGTGATAAAGTTGTAGGACTTCAAATTGGAGCTGATGATTATTTGCCAAAACCTTATGATCCAAAGGAGATGTATGCAAGAATTATCAGTCTTATCCGTCGTGCCAAAAGAATTGATAAGCAAAGTTCTACAGAAAATTTAAACTCTGCCTTTAAAATTGATGAAAAAAAGCACGAAATTACTTATAACAATCAAGTTTTAACTCTAACTCCTGCAGAATATGAAATTTTAGAATATCTTATCCAGCAAAATGGATACTCAATATCAAGGGAGCAACTTGTTAGTCGTTGTAAAAATTTAAAAGATAAAGATTCTAAAAGTTTAGATGTGATTATAGGAAGATTAAGAGTCAAAATAGGAGATAGTTCAAAATCACCTAAACATATTTTTTCAGTTAGAGGAATAGGATATAAACTTATAGGATGATTAAAAATTACTCCATTAATACAAAATTAATTATTTTGTTTATTGTAACTTTCTTTTTAGTATGTGTTCTTTTTATTTTTCTTTTAAAAGTTGAAGGTAATATTTATAACAAAGAAGAAAGTTTCAAACAAGAAAATTTAATTAAAAGTTTATTGAGCAATTATAAAAATGAAGTTGATACCGATTTAAAAAAATATTTAATCAATAGTGGTTTTAATATGATTAAAAATAATCAACTTGCAAAACTCATTCGTAAAGAAGGAAAAGTTGCTTTTATGCAAGATGGAGATTATTGTAATCTTTATTCTTTGTTTTACAACAATAATCTTTATTTAGATATGCAATGTAAAAATTCATCTAATGCTTTATTTGAACAAAGTGTAAACAATAGAGTATATAATCTTTTATTGGCAGGATTTTTCTTTTTTTCTTTTTTAGTTATTTTTATGTATCTTTCTGTTTTAAAATCTTTAGAACCATTAAAAAAACTTCGTATGCAAATTGCAGAAGTTAGTAACGGAAAAAAACCTAAATTTGAAAACTATCAAGATGATGAAGTAGGAAAAATTGCTTTTGAATTTGAAAAAGCTTTTAAAAAAAATCAAGAGCTTATAGAATCAAGACAACTTTTTTTAAGAACTATTATGCACGAACTTAAAACTCCTATAGGTAAGGGAAGAATTATTACTGAAATGATTAAAGATTTTAAACAAAAAGATCGTTTAAATGATATTTTTATAAGACTTGACCTTTTAATTAACGAATTTGCAAAAATGGAAAGTTTATTTTCCAAAAATTATAATCTTAATATCACGCAAAATCAATTTAGCGTGATATTAAATGAAGCTAAAATTTATCTAATGCGCGATGATTTGGATAGAGTTATTAATATAAAATTATATTCAGATCCTTTTTTAAATGTTGATCTTGAAATTTTCTCTTTAATACTAAAAAATATGCTTGATAATGCACTTAAATATTCCGATGATGGAACTTGTAAATTAGAATGCTATAAAGATTCTTTTGTAATTAAAAATCCTGGAAAAAAATTAAGTCAGCCTATTGAATACTATTTTAAAGCTTTTTCAAGAGAAAAATATGAAAAAGTTGGAGGAATGGGACTTGGTCTTTATATAGTTTATGAAGTTTGCAAGCTTCATAATTTTGAATTAATCTACAATTATGAAAAAGGGAAACACTGCTTTATGGTATTTTTTGGAGAAAAAACAAAAAATGGCAATTAAAGGCATAGAAAAATTTAACAATCTTGTAGAAAGTTTTGCATCACTTCCTACAATAGGAAAAAAAACTGCAATTCGCCTAGCTTATTATATTTGCACAAGTAATCATTTAGAAGGTATGAAACTTGCACATAATATAGAAAATGCTTTGCGCTTTATTAAACCTTGTGCACAATGTGGTGCTTTAAGCGAAAATGAACTTTGTGATATTTGTATTGATGAAAATCGTCAAAAAGATTTAATCTGTATTATACAAAGTCCTAAAGATGTCTTAATCATCGAAGAAAGCAATAGTTATAATGGATTTTATTTTGTTTTAGAAAACTTAGAAGAAGAAACCATTCAAAAACTTATTTCTATGATAAAAAAAAATAATACCAAAGAGCTTATTTTCGCTTTCACTCATAGTATAAACTCAGATACTATGATTTTTTTTATAGAAGAAAAACTAAAAAATCTAAATTTAAAATTTAGCAAAATAGCACAAGGTATCCCAAGTGGCGTAAATTTAGAAAATGTAGACTTTATTTCACTGCATCGCGCTATCAATTTTAGAACAAATATAGAAAATTAAATATTTTTAATTTTTTGTGCAATTTTTTTATTACAAATAAGGCTAAGCTCATTAAAATCTGCCTTATAAATATTTTCAAAATTTCCAAAATAATGAAGTAGTTTTTGTATATTTGCCTCACTTAAACCTAAATTAAGAAGTTTTGAGCTTTCTAAATCTTGTTTTCTTTTAATTCTTTGATGAAAACTTATAGCAAAACGATGTGCTTCATCTCTTAATTTTTGCAAAAATTGCAACTTTTTATCATCAATGCTTAAAGAAAATTCTCCTTTTATAGAATGAATTTTATCTTTTGCTCCGCCTTTTGCTCTATGAGATTTAAAATCAATTTTTTCTTTTGAAATAGCTAGAATATCAATATTTACTCCACTACTTTCAACTATAGCTTTTGCTAAATCAAGCAAAGTTTTTCCTCCATCAATCAACCATAAATCAGGTGGTGGATTTTTATCAAAATCTTTTGCTCTTCTTGTTAATACTTCTTTCATTTGTTCATAATCATTTTTATAATGAAGATGAAATCTTTTATATTTTTGCTTATCCCATCCATCTTGCTTATAACAAACCATAGCTCCTACTATAGCTGAACCTTGCAAATGAGAATTATCAAATACTTCTATACAATTTGGAAAATTCTCGAGCTCAAAATATATTTTTAATTCATTTAAAATTTCAAAAGAATTATTTTTCTTATAAGAATTTATATTAATTAAAGCATTTTGATATGCTAAATTACAAATTTTCCTTTTTTCGCCTATTTTTGGATTTTTTATACTAATTTTTTTTGAAAATCTTTTGCAAAGCAATTCTTCAAGAAGTTTTAAATCTTCAAATTCTTCATAAACATAAATTTGGTTTGAAATAATAGGTATATCATTGCTAAAATTTTCCAAAATAAATTGTTTATAAATTCCATTTTTATCAAACATATCATCTTTTAGAATAACTACTTTATGATTTGATCCAATTACTTTACCATTTTGAATTACAAAACGCAAAAGAGAAAGCAAGTTATTTTCATAAGCGATAGCAAAAACTTCAAAATCTTCTAATTTTGCAAGATCAATTTGTATTTTAGTTTCTAAATCTTTAATAGTAGCAATTTGATCTCTAATCTTAGCGGCTTCTTCATAATTTTCATTTTGAGCTAAATGTAACATTTGTTTTTCTAAATTTTTAACCAAAATACTAGGATTTAATAAAGCATTAGTCGCCTCATTTAAAATTTTTTCATATTCATTTTTTGAAATCAAATTAGCACAAGGAGCTTTGCAGCGACTAATCTGATAAAAAAGACAAGGGCTTTTACAAGAATTCTTTTGTCTTAAAGGATAATAATAATAAAGAGCATTTAAAAGTTCTTTCACGCCCTTAAAAAAAGGTCCAAAATATTTAATTTTATTTTTTTTAATTAATTTTCTCGTGCTTTGAAATCTTGGAAATTCTTCATTAAAATCTACATAAATATAAGGATAAGTTTTATCATCTCTTAGCAAAATATTATATTTTGGATGAAGTTGTTTGATAAAAGAATTCTCTAAAATCAAAGCATCAGCTTCTGAATTTGTGGTTATAAATTCTAAATGTATGGCTTCTTTAATCATTTTTTGAATTCTTAATGAATTTCTAGGATTTGGAGCAAAAAAAGGTGTAAAAGTAAAATAAGATCTTACACGATTTTTTAAATTTTTAGCTTTCCCTACATATAAAAGTTTGCCATTTTTATCAAAATACTGATAAATTCCTGAGCTTTTGGGTAAAGTTTTTAACTCGTCATAAATCATTGATTTTTGCTCTTAATTCTTCAAATTGTGTATATAATTTTTTATTTTTAAAAGGATTTTTAAATTGAGCTTTTGAAAGTTCAACATAAGATGTTTTTTTTTCATCTTGTATAAAATTTTGTTTTTCCCTATAACGCTGAGAAAAAATTTTGATAGTATTGACTTTATCAAATGGAGTGTTTAAAAATCTTTTTGTAAAAATTTTTATAAGAACTTTAATATTATTTTTGGTATCATCATTGTTTAAATCTTGATATCCAACGGAATGAAAAGTAACAATATTTAAAATATTGTTATGAATAAAGATTTTTGAAATTAAATGCTGATGCTTTAGATCCATTAGTTTTAAAAATTCTTTATAGAGGATAAAATTTTTTAAGGGTTTATAATGATGAAGGCTTATCATATCATTTATAATAACATTAACACTTTTAATTTTCTTCATAAAATAATTTTAACATTTTTTTTCTTAATATTTTTAAGTGCTTGTGGTTATAAAGATAATCCTGAGTATATAAGCTATGATCAAAATAAATCTATTAAAAGTATTAAAAAATATGAAAATTTAAATAGGTGGTAATAATGAAAAAAGATTATATTCTAGTATTAGATTTTGGCTCTCAATACACACAATTAATTGCAAGGAGATTGAGAGAACAAGGTGTTTATACAGAAATCCTACCTTTTAATGTAAGCTTAACTGATATAAAAGCTAAAGAACCTAAAGGTATTATTTTAAGCGGAGGTCCTGCTAGCGTTTATGCAACAGATGCTTATTTTTGCGATAAGGGTATTTTTGATCTAAATTTACCTATACTTGGAATTTGTTATGGAATGCAACTTATGGCTCATCATTTTAAAGCTAATGTTATGCCAGCAGGACATAAAGAATACGGAAAAGCAAGTATAGAAATTAAAAAAGATAGTGCTTTATTTAAAAATTTACCTAAAAAACAAATTGTATGGATGAGTCACTCTGATAAGGTAGAAAATCTCCCAGAAGGTTTTGAAGTTTTAGCTACAAGTGAAAATAGTCCTTTTTGTGTTTTTGCTGATGAAAAACGTAAATTCTTTGCTTTACAATTTCACCCCGAAGTCCAACATAGCGAATTTGGAAAAAGTATACTCAAAAATTTTGCTAAATATGCTTGTAATTGTGAAAGTATTTGGAATATGGGTTCTTTTGCCAAATCTCAAATCCTTAAAATTCAAGAAGAAGTAGGCAATGATAAAGTTCTTTGCGCAGTAAGTGGAGGGGTAGATAGCAGTGTAGTAGCTGCCTTACTCGCTAATGCCATCAAAGAACAACTTATTGTTGTTTTTGTAGATAATGGCCTTTTAAGATCCAAAGAAAAAGAACAAGTGGAATTTATGTTTAAAAATACTTTAAATATTCCGCTTATTAGTATAGATGCAAGTGAAATATTTTTAAGTCGTCTAAAAGGTATAATTGATCCTGAACAAAAAAGAAAAATTATAGGCAATACTTTTATAGAGGTTTTTGAAAAAGAAGCTAAAAAACATAATGATGTTAAATATCTTGCACAAGGAACACTTTATACAGACATCATAGAAAGTTCTGTTGTAGGAGCAAGTAAAACTATTAAAAGCCATCATAATGTAGGAGGACTTCCAGAAAAAATGAATCTAAAACTCATAGAACCTTTAAAAGAAATTTTCAAAGATGAAGTGCGTGCTTTAGGACTTGAATTAGGACTCAACAAGGATGTTGTTTTCCGTCATCCATTTCCAGGACCTGGTCTTGCTATACGCATTATGGGAGAAGTTAATAAAGAAAGTTTAGATTTATTGCGTAAAGCAGATATTATTCTAATTGAAGAATTAAAAAGCACGGGTTGGTATGATAAGACTTGGCAAGCATTTTGCGTGCTTTTAAATGTTAAAAGCGTGGGTGTTATGGGCGATAATCGTACTTATGATAATGCAATTTGCATAAGAGTTGTTAATGCAAGTGATGGAATGACGGCTACCTTCTCTCATTTGCCTTATGAAATTTTAGAAAATATTAGTAGGCGTATTATTAATGAAGTACATGGAATAAACCGCGTTGTTTATGATATTTCTAGTAAGCCACCTGCAACAATAGAATGGGAATAAATATTTCTAAAAAATAATTTTTGATATTTTTTAAAATATCAAAAATTTTAAATAAAAATTTATATGCTCTCTTTTTTTCTTACATCTTATAATTATATAAGCAATAAGTTATATTTGAAATCATTCTAGTTTATCTTTAATTTTAATACATTCATATTAAAATTAAAGATAAACTTTTATATTTATTATATAAATTTTATAAAAATAAAGTTAGAATCTTATGAGAATTTTCAAGGAAGAAGTATGCACGGAAAAATAGCAATTTATATGGATTCAACAGGACGTGGAACTGTAACTAATTCAGCTAAAATATTTTTTGAGTTTAACCGCCAAATTTGGAGTGATAAAAGAAGTATGCCAAGTGCTGGAATGCTAGTAGAGTTTCGCTCAGATGGCAAAACTATTACCGGAATTCGCCCTTCTAAATTTCAAGAATTTAAAGAAGGTGATTTTATTACTGAAAATGACTTTTGGAAAACAGATAATGATGATGAGCTTGAAGATTTGCAAAATACTCGTAGAAGTGCATATGTAACAGAACTTTATCGCAATACAGATTATGACACTATAGAAAAAATTCCTCTTTCTTTTACTATACCCCAAGCTATACAAAAATATTTTTCAGGAGAAATTCTTTCTGTAGAAGCTTTAAAATCTAACATTCAAGATGAAAAAGAAATTCCATGTATTTTGGACTATATTATCATAAAGCGTTTTTTAAACAAAGCTCTTGATACTTTAATTTTTATGGACAATTCTATAGATCAAACACAATTTAGTGTTTTAAAAAGTATAATAATGCATCTTGAGAATTCCTATACAGATATGAAAGATAAACATAAAATGTTTAATATTAATAAAATTTTCAATGAAACATTTTTATCACTTCAGTGTCATTATCAAGCGCTTCTTGCCACTATAGATACAAGAACAAATCGTTCAGCTTCCCTAGAATCTCAAATTAAAAATCTCAATCTTGAATTAAATTCAAAAGCCAATATCAATCCTGAAAAAGCTAAAGCTAAACAAGAACGCTTAGAAAAACTTCAAAAAGAAAATGAGTATTACAAAACCTCGCTTAAACGTCTCATTGCCATTAAAGAAGATTTTTATAAAAAAAATTTAAGTATTTTTGAAAATGCTTTTAAATTATCTAAAGAAAAACTTTTTTCAAAGATTATAACAGGACTTAATTTATGTGCAACCATTATGGATATGAAAATTTGGAAACTTTCTTTAAAATCATCGGGAGTAAAAAACTCGTATTTTACAAGAAGTAATATAGAAAATTCTTTTTGTTCCTTATCCTTTGCTGAACACTATTTAAGTCGCCTTAATAAATCAGCACTTAATCCTTTTGATCACAAACTTTTACTTTATATTCAAAAAATTTCCAAAGAACAAAGAAAAAAATTTTTAGTCGTTACCTCAGATCTTGATTTGCTTTGCAAAATTAAAATTGAAATTTTTTCTTTAAATCCTTATTATCTTGTAAAATATGCCCCAAAAAAAGTTAATTACCAATCCTTAATGAGAGATAATACTTTTGATATAGTTTATATTGATGAAAAACATATTTGGGATAGTGCTGCAGATATTATACTAGAAGGAAAACACTTTGATAAAACAGGAAAAACAAAATTTAAACTTATTTAACTATAAATTTTTAAGTTAAATACCGCTATAATTTCAAAGCCTAAGCAGTATAGCATTTAAAGATTCAACAAAAAATATTTAACTGTGAATGTATAATTTACTGTGTCTGTGGCTTCGTTTGAGTTTTTTAAGTTAAAACGAGAAGTTGCAGCCTTTAAAAATTATCTAGCGGTTCTCTTGACTTCTTGGAGTCGTTTAAAGTTAGCTGTTTAGGTTTTAAGGAGATATATGAAAATATTAATTTTAGGCAGTGGTGCAAGAGAATACTCCATAGCTTTAGCTTTAAAACAAACTACAAAAAATTTAGATTTGTATTTTTCTCCTGGTAATGGAGCTACTCAAAATCTTGGGATTAACTTAGATACTAAAGATATTAATGAACTTGTAAATTATGTCAAAGAAAATAAAATAGATCTTTGTATAGTAGGAAGTGAAGATTTTTTAGCAAAGGGAGTTGTTGATATTTTTAAAAAAAATAATTTAGCTATTTTTGGACCAACAAAAGCTGCAGCAATGCTTGAAAGCTCTAAAATTTTTATGAAAAATTTTTTAAATAAATACAATATTAAAACTGCAAAATTTTTAACTACCAGCAATTTAGACGAAGCTAAAAGTTTCATACAAAAATTAACTCTACCTATTGTTATAAAAGCAGATGGTCTATGTGCTGGAAAAGGTGTAATCATTGCTTTAACACACGAAGAAGCAATAAGTGAAAGTAAAAAAATGCTCAGCGGAGAAAGCTTTGGCGATGCTGGGAAATCTATAGTTATTGAAGAGTTTTTAGAAGGATATGAACTTAGTGTTTTTGCTATTTGCGATGGGAATGATTTTATTCTTTTACCTGTAGCACAAGATCATAAAAAACTTTTAGATGGAGATAAAGGACCAAATACTGGAGGTATGGGTGCTTATGCTCCAAGCCATTTGGCCAATGAAGAACTTTTAGAAAAAATTAAAAAAGATATTATTATACCAACCCTAGAAGGAATGAAAAAAGAGAATAAGGAATTTTATGGAGTTCTTTTTATAGGCTTAATGATAGTGAAAAACGAACCTTATGTTTTGGAATTTAATGTGCGTTTTGGAGATCCAGAATGTGAAGTTTTAATGCCTTTAATTAAAAATCCCCTTGAGCTTATTTTAGCTTCAACTCAAAAACGTTTAAAAGATGTAAGACTTGATTTAAAAGATGAATTTGCTATAGGAGTAGTTTGCGCGAGTAAAAATTACCCCTATAAAAATTCAGAAAAAAGTGAAATTATCATAAAAAATATTCCCAAAAACTCTCATATTTCTTATGCTGGAGTTAGCTTAGAAAACGATAAGCTTATGGCAAATGGAGGTCGTATTCTAGTATGCGTTGGTTTAGGTAAGAATCTTAATGACGCCAAGCAAAAAGCTTATGAATTATGTGATAATATTCATTTTGAAGGAAAACAATTTAGAAAAGATATTGGATTTTGGGCTTTTAAACAATGAAAGAAGATTTATTTGATAAACTTGAACGTGAAAATTTAGAAATTGCTAGTTTCTATAAAAGAGCATTGGCTTATTTAATAGATAATATAATTTTATCTTTCATAGTTTTTATTATATTTTATAATCAATTTTCTATGGCAAAAGATGCATTTGAAATAACACAAATTTTAGGAAATTTCTCGTTAGGTTTTATACTCCTTCATTTTTTTTATCATACCCTCTTTACTTATATGTATGGAGCAAGCTTAGGGAAAATGGTTTGCAAAATTATAATTATAGATGAAGATTTATTTGATAAACCAACGCTAAAACAAAGCTGCATAAGATCTGCCATAAGACAAATAAGCGATATGGCTTTTATGTTAGGTTTTGCATGGGCTCTAGGAAATAATTTACGTAAAACTTGGGAAGATTACATAGCAAGGACAATTGTTGTTAATGCTGCGTAAGATTTTCTTGCTTTTAGGAAGTACTTTTATTCTTAATGCAGTAGAAGTAAATATCTATGCTTTAGATGTAAAAAAAGAAAAAAATATAATTACCGCAAGTAAAGATGTTGTTATTTTTTCTGATTTTTATTTTATTACTGCAAATAAAGCAATTTATAACGAAACAAATCAAGAAGTAGAGCTTTTTGGCGATGTAAATGTTCTAAGAGGACAAAATGAACGCTTGCATTCAAATTATGCCAAAATTAAACTCAATACCGATGAAGCAAAATTTCAAAATTTCTTTTTTTCTAATAATAATCTTGAAGTATGGTTTCAAAGCAAAAATAGCTATTTAAGTAACAATAAATTTGAAAGTCATATTTCTAGTGTCTCAAGCTGCAATGTTGAAGATCCTGATTGGGAAATTCGTTTTAGCGATGGATGGCTTAATAGAAAAAGCAATTTTATTCATCTTTATAATGCAAAATTATATGTTAAAGGTATTCCAATTTTTTATTTGCCCTATTTTGGTTTTAGTGCAGATACACATAGACAAAGTGGATTACTTATCCCTCAAATTGTTTTAAAAAAGAATGAAGGACTTTATTATAGGCAACCAATCTATATAACTTATAAAGATAATTGGGATTTAGAATTAAATCCTCAAATTAGAACAAAAAGAGGTTTTGGTTTATATTCTGATTTAAGATTTGTGGATTCTTTATATTCTATGGGGAATTTAAATTTTGGTCTTTTCAGAGAAAAAAAACAATATTATCTTAAAGAAAATTTAAAAAATCAAACTCACGGGGGTATAGAATTAAAATATTTAAGGAATAATCTTATTAAAGGCTTGCTTGGAGATAATTTTCAAGAAAGTTTATGGATAGATGTAACCTATCTTAATGATATAGATTACTTTAATCTTGGTCCTAGCAATTACAATGATTTAACTTCACTTGTTACATCAAAAATTAACTATTTTTTAGCAGATGAAAATAATTTTTACGGAGCTTATGCAAAATACTATATTGATACTTCAAAAGTAAATAATAAAGATACTTTACAAGAATATCCATCTTTTCAATATCATAGATTTTTAAATTCCTTATGGGGAGAAAATATTCGTTATTCTTTTGATGCATCTTTTCATAATTATTATAGACAAGTAGGGCCTTATGCCAATCAACTAAATTTAACTCTGCCTTTTTCTTATCACGATGTTTTCTTTAATGACTTTTTGCATTTTACTTTTACTGAAAATTTTTATGCCTCTTTTGTTAATTATGCTCAAGATCCTCAAAAAAGCAAAGAGCATCTTTTTAAAAATACCCATGAATTTAATTTATACACCGATCTATCAAAATCATATAATGATTTCTTTCATACTCTAAATTTTGGAATTAATTATTTATTGCCTGGAGCAAAATCAGGTTTCATAACAGAAGACTATCTCAAATCAGAAAATGAGGAAGAAAACTCAAAACTATATGTAGTACAATATTTTTACAATCAACTTGGAGAGAAAAAAATTAAACATCGTTTTAATATTAATTATTTAAATCGCCAAGATAAATTTGATAAAATAGAAAATTTATTTACTTACTATTATAATGATTATATCAATTTTAATAATGAAATAAAATATTCTTATTTACAAAATCGTTTTAGTAAAATTTTAAATCAATTACAAACTAGCGTTATTCCTAAATTTAATTGGAACTTTTCACATGCTTATCAAAATGATGAATATGGAAAATACAGCTTTATAAGTACACAAGCTAATTATAAATTTAATCAAAATTATTATATTTTTGGTGGAATTTGGCTTGATACTCAAAGATCTCATGCTAATATGTGGGAAATTGGATATACTTACCAAAGAAAATGTTGGAATTACTCCTTAGTCTATAGAGAAAAAATTGACCCTCAACTTACAAGTGGAGGAATTAGCGCTAAAAACCAAAGTGGTGTTTATTTTGTATTTAACTTTTATCCTATAGGAGGAGTTAAATACGACTTTTCTTTACAAGAAAATGAAAATAAAATTTAAAAGGATTATTTTGTTTAATTCATTTTTAAAAAAAATAACTAATACTCTTTTTGGAGAAAAAGGAAATCAAATGCAATATGATATACAAATTAATAAAAATTTAGAAACTTTTTATATAGATAAAGTCGCTAAACAAGCTCTAGGTTCTGTTTTAATGCAAGTTGGAAAAAGTGTTGTTTTAGCAACTGTTGCCAAAGAGGATAAAAAAGTTGAAGAAGATTTTTTACCTTTAACGGTTCAATATATTGAAAAAACATATGCCGCAGGAAAAATCCCTGGCGGGTACGTAAAAAGAGAAACTAAACCTAGTGATACAGAAACTTTAAATGCAAGAATTATTGATAGAAGTTTAAGACCATTATTTCCAAAAGGTTATCTTTATCCTACACAAATTACTCTGATGATACTTTCAGCTGATCAGGAAACAGATTTGCAAGTAATAAGTCTAAATGCTGCAAGTATTGCTCTTTATATAAGCGGGATTCCTATTAAAGCTCCAGTATGTGGAGTACGTATTGCAAAAATTAATGAAGAATTTATTCTTAATCCAAACAATCAAGAACTTCAAAAAAGCTCTTTAGATCTTTATGTATCTGGTGTAAAAGATGAACTTTTAATGATAGAAATGAGAGCATTGCCAAGTAAAGACAACAATATTCAAAAAATGAATGAATTAAGCGAAGATGAAACAATAAAGGCTTTAGAAATAGCTCAACAAGCAATTTATGAAGCATCTTGTATTTATGAAAAGACTTTTGCTAAACACAAAAAAGAAATTGACATTGAATTAAAAGAACAAATAGAAAATAACGAGCTTTTTGAATTTATAGAAAAAAACTATTTAGATGATATCAAAAATGCTATTAATCAAATGGCAAAAAGCGAAAGAGTAAGCGAACTTGATAAAATTTCTCAAAAAATCTTAAATTTTCACTCCAATGAAGGATGGAATCAAGAAGAAATTTTAAATATCCTATTTCTGATTAAAAGAAAAATTATAAGGGAACAAATTATTTATGAAAGAAAAAGAGCTGATGGAAGAGCTTTAGATGAAGTGCGTCCTATTGATATAGAAACAAATATTTTACCAAATGCACACGGATCCTGTCTTTTTACAAGAGGACAAACTCAAGCACTTGTAGTAGCTACTTTAGGCAATGATAACGATGCACAAATGATAGATTTACTTACAGAAAAAAATCCTATCAATGAGCGCTTTATGTTTAATTATAATTTTCCAGGATTTAGTGTTGGAGAAGCAAGTCCTATAAAAGCACCTGGTAGAAGAGAGTTAGGGCATGGAAATTTAGCTAAAAGAGCTCTTTATCCAAGCATAAATGAAGATTATCCTTATGTCATTCGCTTAGTAAGCGAAATTTTAGAAAGCAACGGATCAAGTTCTATGGCTTCAGTATGTGGAGGATCTTTAGCTTTAAGAGCTGCTGGAGTACAAAGCATTGATCTTATAGCAGGTGTTGCTATGGGGCTTATTTTTGAAAAAGACAAATATGCCATATTAACTGATATTATGGGCTTAGAAGATCATGATGGAGATATGGATTTTAAAGTAGCTGGAAATAAAAATGGTATTACTGCTCTACAAATGGATATAAAACTTGGTGGTATAGATAAAAAAATATTAAAAGAAGCTCTTGTACAAGCAAAAGAAGCAAGAATTCATATTCTTAATATTATGCAAAAGGCTAATGAAAATATTATAGTCAATGAAGAAATTTTACCAAAATTAGAATTATTTAAAATCGATCCTTCAAAAATTGTTGATATCATAGGACAAGGCGGAAAAACAATCAAAGAAATTGTTGAAAAATTTGATGTTTGTATTGATATTGATAGAGATAAGGGTGAAATAAAAATTGCAAGCAGTAATAACGAATGTATAAAACTAGCTAAAGAATACATCTTAAATATCATTAAAGGAAAGAAAAGGGAAGCCCTTAAAGATATTTCAGAATTTGAACTTCATCAAGAATTTATAGGAGTTGTAAAAAAAGTCGCTTCATTTGGTGCTTTTATTGAACTTAAAAATGGTATAGATGGACTACTTCATAGTTCTAAAATCAAAAATCCACTTAATGTTGGTGATGAAATAAAAGTTAAAATTAATGAAATCAAAAATGGAAAAATTTCCGTAGATTTAGTAAATGAATGATATTATCACCCATCCTTTAGAGCCATTTTTTGATAAAAATTCAAAAATACTAATTTTAGGCTCTTTTCCTTCTATAAAATCAAGACTTAGTGGATTTTATTATCAACATCCAAGAAATCATTTTTGGAAAATTTTAGAAAAATTATACCAAGTAAAATCATTAAATAACATCGAAACTCAAAAAAAATTTCTAAAAATGCATCATATAGCCTTATGGGATGTTTTACAAAGTTGTAAAATTAAAAATTCAGATGATAAAAGCATAAGCTTTGTGAAGATGAATGATTTAAGTCAAATTCTAAACAAAGCAAAAATTGAAAAAATAGCTATAACAGGTCAAAAAGCTTTTACTTTATTTAAAAAATATCAAGAATCTTTTATAAAAGAAACTTATCCTAATATTCGAATTTTAACCCTTCCTTCAAGCTCACCTGCCAATTTGAATTTTAGCTTTGAACAACTTGTTCATAAATATCAAGTTATATTAGATTAAACACAAAGGAAAAAAATGAAAAAAATTTGTTTTGTATGTTTAGGAAATATTTGTCGTTCCCCTATGGCTGAATTTATTATGAAAGATTTAATTCAAAAAGACAGTACCATATCTGTAGAAGTAACAAGTGCTGGAACTTCTGGATATCACGATGGAGAAGATATGCACATAAAAACAAAAGAACAACTTAAAAAAGCTAACATTAAAGCAGATGGATTTATCAGTAAAAAACTAACACAAGCTATATGCGATAACAATGATTACATCGTAGTTATGGATAATTCTAATTTTAATAATGTCTTAAAAGATTTTAAAAATACAAAAAATAAAATTTTAAAACTTACTCAATTTGCAAAAGAACTAAACTACGATGAAGTTCCAGACCCTTGGTTTACACATAATTTTGACGAAACTTATAAAATAATTTCTTTAGCTTGTAATAATCTTTTAAATTTTTTAAAATCAAACTGAAAAATTTAATCATTTTTAAAAAGTTTAATAGCTAATGACTTTGCTTTACTTTGATCTGTATCTTTTTTTAAGGTTTTATAAATTTTGCTTACATAATCTTCTAAAATAGTATGAGAATTAATACGTTTTTCATTTTTTTTAGGAATTATTTTATGATATTCTCCATCATTATTTAACTCATAAGATAGTATATTATCATCAAGCTGTAAATGTAAAATTTTAGAAAGCTTAGCTCTACTTCTTTCATCAAAAATAGGAGACATTAGCTCTAGTCTCCTTTCTAAATTTCTAGGCATCCAATCAGCACTTGAAATAAAATAATTTGGCTCACTATGTTTAAAATAAAATATTCTTGCGTGTTCTAAATATTTACCAACAATACTTTTAACTCTAATGTTTTTACTATAAGTTTCACCTGGTCTTAAACAACAAATTCCACGCACAATAAGATCAATCTTAACACCTTTAATAGATGCCTCATATAAAG
This sequence comes from Campylobacter sp. 2018MI34, assembly GCF_016598975.1. Taxonomy (NCBI): domain Bacteria; kingdom Pseudomonadati; phylum Campylobacterota; class Epsilonproteobacteria; order Campylobacterales; family Campylobacteraceae; genus Campylobacter; species Campylobacter sp. 2018MI34. The sequence continues at coordinate 5,482 of NZ_JAENKS010000019.1, read as the reverse complement.
CTTTAATAATATCAGGATCAACTAAAGAATTCATTTTAGCAATGATTTCACCCTCTTGCTCTTTTAAGCTTTCTATACGAATCATTTCAAGAATTTTTTCTTTAATTTGATTAGGACTCATTGCTAAAGTTTTTAAAGTTCTATTTTTATTAAACCCTGAAAGAATATGAAAAAAGCTGGTTGTATCTTTTGCAAATTCTTCTCTGCTAGTAAAATAACTTACATCAGTATAAATTTTAGCACTACTTGCATTATAATTTCCCGTGCTTAAATGAACATAGAATTTAAGCTTTTCATTATGTTTTCTAATTACTTGTGAAACTTTAGCATGCACTTTAAATCCAGTTATACCATAAATCACGTGAGCACCTGCATCTTCTAAAGCTTTAGCCCAATGTAGATTATTCTCTTCATCAAATCTTGCCTTAAGCTCAACCATAACCGTTACTTGTTTCCCATCACTTGCAGCATCAATTAAAGCTTGAACTATATTTGAGTTTTTCTCAACCCTATAAAGTGTCATTCTTATAGATATAACCTCTGGGTCTTTGCTTGCTTCTTTTATAAATTTATATACAGGATCAAAGCTTTCAAAAGGTTGTAATATCATTATATCTTCTTTATCGATGGCATTAAAAATTGAAGTATTTTCATTAAAAGGAGGCAATACTTTTGGAGTATAAAGAGGATTTAAAAGATGAGTAAAAGTTTTATTTTCAATAATCTGCCAAAGTGCTGGTAAATTTAAAAGTATAGAATACTCATATACATCTTTATTAAAAATTTTCATATGAGTATTTAAAAATTCCATAATCTGCTCATCTACATTTTCCTGAATTTGAAGTCTTACAAAAGCACCTTTTCTACGAAGCTTTAAACCTTGTTCTAAAATCATCATAAAATCATCAGCTTCTTCTTCTTCTATAACTAAATCAGCATTTCTTGTAACTCTAAAAGCCGCAGAAGAAAGAAGTTTATAACCTGGAAAAATATCTTCTATATGAGGATTTACTATACTTTCAATAGGAACATAAATATTTGAACTTACTTCATAAAATCTTGGCAATACTCTAGGAATTCTAATCATTCCAAATTTAATAAGTTCAGGATTATTTTTATCACAAATTTTAACAACCAAAGAAAAAGATAAATTATTTAAATGCGGAAAAGGATGCGTAGCATCTACTGCTATAGGAACAATTACAGGAAAAATATAAGAGAAAAAATATTCATCACATTTTGCTTTTAAATTTTTATCAAGTTTTTCATAAGACTTAATAAATAAATTTTCTTTTTCAAGTTCTTTAGTAATTTGAATAAAATATTTTTCTAAAAGTTTTTGTTCTTGATGAAGATATTTTCGAATCTCTTTTAATTGCTTTAAAGGAGTCATTTCATCGCTACTACTTGCATTGATCCCAGCAGAAAAAAGTTGTTTTAATCCTGCAACTCTAATCATATAAAATTCATCTAAATTAGTACAATAAATTGCAATAAATTTTAATTTCTCAAGTAAAGGTAAGTCTTTAGAACATTGATCTAAAACACGAGAATTAAATTTAAGCCAAGAAAGTTCTCTATTTAGAAACATACTAGGATTAATTTGCATTCAAAACTCCTTTTTATAATGCATAATATTTATTTTAATAATATTATAAATTTATTAAAAACTTTACTAAATTTCAATAAAAAATAAAATAATAAATCTTTTTTGATTAATTAAGAGTAAATATATCCTTAAATTAATATTAAATATATATTAGCTAAAATTCCAATTTTTATTTTCCTATTATCAATTTCTAAAGGAGATTTTTTTTGAAGCATAAAAAACCTTTTTTAAATCTTTTTAATGTTTTTCTAATTCTTCTTGTAGCTTTTTTTATCATTGGTTTTTATACTTTCTATAATGCAAAAGGAACCTCTTATCTAAGCAATGCTAGTGAATCTTGTAATAATTGCCATATTATGAATGAAGTTTATAATGACTATCTTGCAGGACCTCACTCTAAAAAAATTGCTGGGGAACCAAGAGCTACTTGTTCTGATTGTCATTTACCACATAATTTTATCAATAAATGGATTGCAAAAGCCCAAAGTGGGCTAGGACATGCTTATGCATTTACATTTAAACTTGATGAATTACCGACTAATCTTAGTGCCAATGAAAAAAGTAAAAAAATGGTTCAGGATAATTGCATTCGTTGTCATGCAGACTATGCAGCAAGTGCAATAAATGCAACAACAAACCATCATTCAAATAATGCTTTAAATTGTGCTTCTTGCCATAGTGGCGTAGGACACAAACTTGGATTTTAATTATTAGGAGGAAATATTATGAATAAAAAAGTTTTATACCCTGGTATAATCACTTTAATTATTTTAATTGCTGGAGTTCTTTGGCTCAATAACGATATAAGCAAAAAACAGCAAGAAAGCTTAGGTGGAATTGATAGTAAAAATTTTGTTGAATTAAGCGATGATAACCCTACTTTTGATACTTGGGGAAAGAATTTTCCGGATCATTTAGATATGTATTTAAAAGTTGAACAGGAAAAACCAATTCCAACAGAATATGGTGGAAATTTAGCTTATTCTAAACTTATACGTTATCCACAACTGACTGTACTTTGGGCTGGTTATCCTTTTGCTCTTGATGCAAACGAAGAAAGAGGACATTTCTGGGTTCAAGTTGATCAAATGGATACAGCAAGAAATAATAAAGATTTTTTAAATGCGCATGGATATAAAGCATTTCAAGGACAACCAACTGCTTGTATGAACTGCCATAGTGGATGGACTCCTTGGCTTATTAAAAATGTTGCAAAAAATGACTGGATTGCTTTTAATACTACCAAATACTGGACTATGATTAAAAATATTCCTGATAATATGACTACACCTACCAATATACCAGAACATGAAAGTATACATGGTGGAAAAAGAATGGGTGTAACTTGTGCCGATTGTCATAATCCAAATGATATGAGTTTAAGACTTACCAGACCTGCAGCCATTAATGCTTTAGTTGCAAGAGGATATGAAAAAGATCCTATACAAGGAATTAAAGCCACTAGAGAAGAAATGAGGACTCTTGTTTGCTCTCAATGTCACGTTGAATACTACTTTAAACCAACAGGAACAAAAGTAAAAGTAATCGGCGAAAGTATAGCAAATGATAATACCAAAAAATGGTGGGATGGAACTCAAAAGACATATGATGAATTTGATTCTTGGAGAGATGGTAATAAAGCTATTGAAATTGAAGCTGATGGGTTAGAGTTAGTTTTCCCTTGGGCAGAATGGAAAAAAGGACAACCATTTAGAATTGAAATGTTTGATGATTACTATGAAAAAGTACGTTCTATATTTGCAAAAGATTGGGATCATAAGATAACTGGTGCGCCTATGCTTAAAATTCAACATCCAGAAAGTGAATTATATAGTGGCGGAGTTCATGCTGCTAATGGAGTAAGCTGTGCTGATTGTCATATGCCTTATATTAGAAAAGGTGCTAAAAAACTTACTCAACATAATATCACTTCACCTTTACAAGATATCAATTCAGCTTGTAAAACTTGTCATACTCAAAGCGAAAGTTATCTAAAAACACAAATTAAAGATATTCAAAATTCAGTAGCATATGATTTAAGAACTGCTGAATATGCTATCGTAAGTCTTATTCAAGATATTAAAACCCTAAGAGATAGCTTATCTAATATGCCAGAATATAAAAATAATAATCAAAAAATCAACGATGAATTAAAAGAAGTTTTAGAACTTCATAGAAAAGCTCAAATGAGAGCAGATTTTGTTGGTGCTGAAAACTCTACAGGTTTTCACAATCCTAGAGAAGCATCAAGAATGTTATTACAAGCTGTAGATATGGCAAGGCTTGGACAAGCTAAACTTGTAGAAATTGCAACTTCTAATAAAATAAATAATTTTAAAATTTCTAATTTAGGGTTTGAAGATATTCAAAAATTAAATCCTGGAGAAATTTATTATAAAACAGATCTTAATGGACATAAAGCTGGAGAGAGATATTATAAACATTCTAATATTAATGGAAATCCTCCAAAAGAGCTTTTAGAAAACGATAAAAATATCAAACCTTACAATTATCAAATTGTTGATAAAAAATAAAAAATTTGGAAGATAAATTTTTATCCTTATCTTCCAAATTCCAAATTTCACTTTTATTTTATACTCCTATTTTATAATAAATTAAAAACAAAAAAAGGAAAATGATGAATAAGCATCAATTATTTAGACAAATTCATATTTATATTAGTTTATTTTTCTTACCTATGGCATTTATTTTTTCTATTACAGGTATTGCATATATTTTTGGCTTTAAACAAGATGTTGGAATAAAAGAGGAAAATTATATAATTAAACAAGTTATAAAAGATGAAGAGCAAGGAAATTTTTTACTTAATTTTTTAAAAGAAAATAACTTAAGTATTCCATCAAATACAAAAATATTTAAAGATCAAAGAAATAACAGCATCAGTATTGGCGGAGTGCATTATCAAGCAAGTATCCTCAAGATAAATGAAAATGAATATAAAATTACAACTAAAAAAAGAAGTTTATTGGGTGATTTAATAATGTTACATAAAAATAAAGGAGCATGGTATTTTTCTGTACTTTCAATAGCTTTTGGATGTGCATTATTTTTTCTTTATTTTTCAGGCTTGTTTATTACTTTATTTGCAAGTAAAAAAAATAGAAAAAAGCAAATTTATGTGCTATTGCTGGGTATTTTTATCACTTTTTTATTAGCCTATTTAAGTCTTTAATTAAGGCTAATTTTAAGCAAATTTATATATAATACCCATTTTAAAGGACAGATGGGTGAGTGGCTGAAACCACACCCCTGCTAAGGGTGCAGATCTTAACGGGTCTCGAGGGTTCAAATCCCTCTCTGTCCGCCACTATAAAATTTTATATTATCTTTAAAACTCTTACCAATCCAATAAATATTTAATTTTTAATATTAAAAGATTGATTTAAAACTTTATCTGTTTTGTTGTAATTTGTAAGCTAACATTTTTATCACTAATTTAACTGAGTAAAATCTCTTTTTTACTCTAGTAAATATTGCAAAAATAATTATCCTTTTATAAAAAATACCCCTCCCAACAAATTCAAACATTCCATTACTTAATAAGTTCTTCTTTCATAATCTTTCATCTAATAATTTAAAATCCTAGATATAAGTTTTCTTTATAGTGTAAAATATATAAAAAACCTTATATAATTATAATCTAGATCTTATCCTTTGCTAAATCTTTTTTATATTTAAGAATAATAAAATTACCATATTTCTTTTTATGCTACTACATTTTATTTCTTTTTATATCATTTTTTAATTTAACATAATAACCTTAACTTACTTAAATGGATATCTTTTACTATTTGTTTTTATAATAATATGTAATAAATATCTTTTACTTCTTATTAAAAAATATCTAATTTA
>NZ_JAENKS010000194.1:0-417 GCF_016598975.1 Campylobacter sp. 2018MI34 | reverse complement strand
GCGTGCTGATACATACCCCAGACGGAAAGATCCGTCTGCATCAAATTATTACCCACTCTGTATCTCCAGGACGCAAATCACAAAATCTGAGCGTAATGATATCAAAAAGACGTCGAATTGATAGTCGTTCTCATTACTATTTACATATTGCCGCACCTTTGGTTTCTTTTCCTTGCGCTTACGCAGTAAAAAAGTCACCAGAAGCATTTTGAGATTATTTTCTACTGTATGACCGTTCTGCAGGATGCGTCATCTTTGATTCATGGTAGTTTAGACATCCAGACGTATAAAAACAGGTAAGACAACATGGCAGATAAGCAACTTGAAACCAAGCTCGTTCACGCAGGACGCAGTAAAAAATACACGCTGGGCTCGGTAAATAGCGTGATCCAGCGCGCTTCTTCGCTGGTGTTTGAC
>NZ_JAENKS010000193.1:0-417 GCF_016598975.1 Campylobacter sp. 2018MI34 | reverse complement strand
ATCTGAAGCGCGTCCCCTGGCGACAGGCATTACAGACGGTTGTCGCCAGCGCTGGCCTCGTTTTGCGAGAGGAGGGCGGCATTTTTTATGTGTATACCGCGGCCTGGCAGCGTGAACAGCAGGAACGCTCGGAACAGGAGCGGGCCCGAAGACAGCTTGATGCGCCGCTGGTGTCTCACAGCATCGCTTTTTCCTATGCCGATGCCGGAGAGCTGCAGAAAGCCGCGGAAAAACTCCTGAGTCCAAAGGGGAGTTTATCCGTCGACACGCGTACCAACCGGCTGCTGATTCGGGATAACCAGACGGTGGTGGAGACTCTACAGCGCTGGGCCGCCCAGATGGATATTCCCGTCGAACAGGTCGAGCTGGCGGCGCACATTGTGACCATTAATGAAAAAAGCCTGCGCGAGCTAGGGG
>NZ_JAENKS010000192.1:0-417 GCF_016598975.1 Campylobacter sp. 2018MI34 | reverse complement strand
TCGACAATCAGCCGATCGACATGCCGCTCGATGTGTTGTTGGGCAAAACACCGAAAATGACCCGCGATGTGCAGACGCTGAAAGCCAAAGGCGATGCCCTGAATCGTGGCGAAATCTCGATTGCAGATGCGGTTAACCGTGTGCTGCATCTGCCGACTGTTGCTGAAAAAACGTTCCTCGTGACTATCGGCGACCGTACCGTTACCGGTATGGTGGCGCGCGATCAGATGGTGGGGCCATGGCAGATCCCAGTCGCCAACTGCGCGGTCACTACTGCAAGCCTTGATAGCTACTACGGCGAAGCGATGTCTCTCGGCGAGCGCGCGCCAGTCGCATTGCTCGACTTCTCAGCCTCTGCGCGTCTGGCGGTCGGTGAGGCACTGACCAACATTGCGGCAACGCAGATCGGCGATATCA
>NZ_JAENKS010000191.1:0-418 GCF_016598975.1 Campylobacter sp. 2018MI34 | reverse complement strand
CCAACAAGGGCGCGGCCGGGGTGGACGGCCAGAGCCTGGAGAGGTTTGCGGCGAACTCGGAGAAGTATCTGGGGGAGCTATCGGTCGCGCTGAAGGACGGGAGCTATCGTCCCCAGCCGGTCCGGCGGGTCGAGATTGCCAAAGGCGATGGAGGAACGCGGCCGCTGGGCATCCCGGCGGTCAAGGACCGAATTGTCCAGACGGCGGTGAAGCTCGTGATCGAACCGATCTTCGAGGCATCGTTCTGCGAGGGGAGCTACGGTTTCCGTCCGGGACGAGGCTGCCATGATGCGGTGCGCGAGGTCGACGGCTTGATCAAGGAAGGGTTCACCTTCGTGGTGGATGCCGACCTCAAGGGTTACTTCGACAGCATTCCGCACGATCGGCTGATGGAGCGGGTGGAGGAGCGGCTCAGCGA
>NZ_JAENKS010000190.1:0-418 GCF_016598975.1 Campylobacter sp. 2018MI34 | reverse complement strand
ACGGTGGACAGTAACGAGTAATCATGGCCAACACTCACGCTTGGAGATAAGCAAAGCCGGCAAAATTTCTGTCGACAGCGCGCGCTCGCTGATGGCCTTCGCTCTCGCGGGAAGCGGCGTCGCATTACTGCCGCAATGGTTAGTCAACACCGCACTGGAGGAGGGAACGTTAATTCACGTGTTACCCGACTATCATTTTCCCCGTCAGGGCATTTATGTCGTTTCCCCGGACGCCCGCCATGTATCGACAAAAGTACGCGCATTTATTGATTTTTTACGTTCGCAATGGGATTGCGGGGAGCACGCCCCATCATCGTAGCCAGTCCGGGAGCATTGCGCTCCCGGACGGATAATACTGTCTTAATCCTTAACTACCAGCTTGTCTTTGATCCCCTGCGCCTGCCAACGCACCCACAGC
>NZ_JAENKS010000189.1:0-418 GCF_016598975.1 Campylobacter sp. 2018MI34 | reverse complement strand
CTCCAACCCGGAGTTCCTCAAGGAGGGCTCGGCCGTAGCCGACTGCATGCGCCCGGACCGGATCATCGTCGGTTGCGCCGACGACCTGCCCCGCCAGCAGTTGAGCGAGCTCTACGCGCCCTTCAACCACAACCATGACCGCCTGATGTTCATGGACAACCGCAGCGCCGAGCTGGTCAAGTACGCGGCCAACGCGATGCTCGCCACCCGCATCAGCTTCATGAACGAGATGGCCAACCTGGCGGAACGCCTGGGGGTGGACATCAATGCCGTGCGCAAGGGCATCGGTGCCGACCCGCGCATCGGCTACCACTTCATCTACCCCGGCGCCGGCTTTGGCGGCTCGTGCTTTCCCAAGGACCTGCGGGCGCTGATCCACACCGCAGAAAGCCACGGGCTGGAACCGCACATGCTCAAG
>NZ_JAENKS010000188.1:0-418 GCF_016598975.1 Campylobacter sp. 2018MI34 | reverse complement strand
GTTCATGCGGATCGAACGTCTCAACCTGCAATAACCAGTTATCTTCGGCATGATTTTTATGGATAAAATCGCACCCGGCGTCAAAAACTTTCGTCTGGGGAAAATCGGCTTCCTGCTGGATGTATTCGCGGTTCGCCCAGTCATGACGCCATAGCCCGGAAACGCCGCCTCCGGTTTGTTTTTGTGGAACGCGCAGTACTTCCGGAATGGGCGGCTCGCCAACACTTGCCTTCCAGTGATCGCCCTCCTGACCGCGTACTACGTCCCAGGAGCTATAGCGGTTATGGTAGTTACCGCCGCCGTCTTCCCAGTAATGCAAATGATCGCTGATAAGATGGGTGTAGATCCCCGCTTTTTTCAATAATTCCGGCATGGAATCATCAAAGGGTTCCAGCGGGCCCCACTCACGATGCAGGAA
>NZ_JAENKS010000187.1:0-419 GCF_016598975.1 Campylobacter sp. 2018MI34 | reverse complement strand
ATCGTGCACACAGGATGAACTCAAATCACCCGACTGAGCGGCACGCACTTTCATCCGCATCCCAATCAGATATTGTTCCAGTTGCCGCTGTGTTGACTGGATCTGGTGAACTGCTTTGTCTATCTCACCGCGAAGGATGGTTTTGAGTGTATGCCAGGCCAGAATAGCAGCACGCTCTATCGGTGTTTCATCCAAACGGAGGGTATAAAACAGCATTCCCTCATCGGTCAGAGACCAGAGAATATCATCTGAGCCGGACGCCTGGTCATAACGTATCAGGCGAACTATCTGCTCATCCGAATGCGCTCGCTCCTGGAAGTTGTAATACCGGAGACGAAATGGGTCCTTGATTGTCGCAAAAATCTTGCTGGCGACTTGTGAGTAGCCCGAGGCATCTTGTCCTGGGTACGCCTGGGTAC
>NZ_JAENKS010000018.1:0-28003 GCF_016598975.1 Campylobacter sp. 2018MI34 | reverse complement strand
TTTATGAAAGTGAAAAAGAACTTAATTTAAAAGCTTTTTTAAAAGATAAATTAAATGCTTATATGATACCTAAACGTTTTATAAGACTAGATAGTTTTAAACTCAATCAAAATGGTAAGATCGATAGAATTTATTTAAAAAATAATTTAAGGAAAGAAAATGAAAGAAATTGAGCAATTTTTTATAAAGATTGGTAAAGAAAATATAGATAAAGATTCTAGAAATTTAGTAACTAATGGGTTAATTGATAGCCTAGATATAATGAAACTTATTACAGAAATTGAAAATTTTTATGAAAAAGAGCTTGATTCTGATTTTATGGATATAGATAATTTTGAAAGCTTTGAAGATATAGAAAAAATGATTAAAAAGGCTTTTAATTTATGAAAGTAATTACAATCGGAACTTGTGAATCTGTATGGAATAGTCATTTTGTAAAAGGTTTGAAAGAAAATGGCATAAATGTCAATAGCTTAGCTTTTCCATCAATGCATCCTGCAGGATATATCTATCAGCTTTATCTAAAAAAAAATCAAAATATTATTAAAGAAGTAAATTTAATTATATTTCATATTACCACTAGAGCTTTTTGCAAAAACGATGAAGTATTAAAACACAATTTAGCTTTTTATGAAATTGTTTATAAAATTTTAAGCAATTTACAAAAAAAAGTTTTATTAATACAATGGCATCATTATATATACGCTGGAGGTAAAAATAATGTATTTCATAAAATACAAGCTGAAAAATACGGCTTTAATTTTATAGATACTTACGATTTTTGCATAAAAGAAAACTTGATGGATTTTTATACTAAAATTATTGATGCTGAGCATTCTATACCATTTATATATTATAAAATGGCAGAAAAAATTGCTAAAAATTTAATACTTTTTAAAAAACCGAAGAAAATTTCAAACTTAAATATTCCTCATTTTCAAACTGTAAATTTAGATGAAATTATAGATATGGATAATAATTTTACAAGCATAAGAACTCATCTTTATCGTGAAAATATTTATAAATTAGAAGATCAAAAAAAATTAAAAATTAATTTTCCAAAAAAATATCATAAAATGAAAATTATTGGGGTGTATACGTGGAATGAAAGTTTTACACCAAAAAGATATTGTTCTTGTTGTGTATTTGAAAATAAAGATCTTAAAAATGCTATATTTTCATGGTATCATCAAAGCTTTAGATTACTTGATTATGATTTTATTATTAATGGAGAAATTAAAATTCATACTTTCTTTGATGAAAAAGTAAAAAAACCAAGATATGATACATATAATCAAAATTATGAAAATAATCATAGAGTTGGAATTGTAGGATTTTTACTTATTTCACAAGATGCAATTTTAACAACAGAAATACCACAAGAAACAAGCTTTAAAATCTCAAGAACTTATGATTTTAGCTATTTTTACGAATATTTAAAAGAATATAAAATATTTACAGAACAATACAATCAAAAACGAGATCCTATAAAATCAATCCCTTTACGAAACCAAATCAAAGAAAAAGATAACACTATCTCTACTTTAAATCAAGAAAAAATAATTTTACAAAACGAGCTTAATTCTCTACCTATTAAAAAACAAAACTTAGAATTAGCCAATCTAGAACAAGATTTAATCTTTAAAAAATTACAAAATAAGAAGTTGGCTAAACAAATGGGTATAAAATTAAATACTATAATACCTAAACTAACTATGATAAATCCAAATTCAGCTAAAGCAAGAATTCATAATCATTTATCTTATAAATTAGGGCAAGCTTTAATAGAAAATTCAAAAAGTGTATTTGGATATATAAGAATGCCTTTTATTTTATCTTATATAGCGGATAAACACAAACTTGAACAAAAAATATATAAAGAAAAAATAAAACAAAACTCAAGCTTTACTTTACCACCATTGGAAACTTATCCTGATTATAATGAAGCTTTAAAAGAAAAAGAATGTTTTACTTATAAATTAGGTGAAGCTTTTATAAAAGCAAGTAATAATTGGTATGGGGGGGGGTATATCAAATTTATATTCCAAGATGTGCCTAGGTTGAAAAAGGAGTTTGGAAAAAGCTAAAATTAGATAATTTACTTATCTAATAATCCTATCAATTTATACTTAAGTATTTAACATAACGCTTAAAATTTTATAAATCTTTAAAATTAAAATAAAATTTTTAATTTTTTGATAAAATTATAAAAATTTTTATAAATATAAAGAAAGAATTTTATGGATAATTATGAATTTAATGAGCTTATTAAAACTCTTAAAAATAAAGTTAATAATATCGCCTCTATTATAAAACCACACGATATAGAAAAACGCTTAAAAGAAATAGAAGAATTAGAAAATTCTCCAAGTTTTTGGAGTGATGTTAAGCAAGCAGGTATTATAGGCAAGGAAAAGACAAAAATATCTAATCTTTTAAAAAACTATGAAAATGCTTTTAATGCTGTTAATGATGCTAGCGAACTTTTTGATTTAGCCAATGATGAAAATGATGAACAAATCTTAAAATCTTTATTTGATGATGCCTCAAAACTAGAAGATACTATCACTAGTCTTGAAATTTCTATGCTTTTAAGTGGAGAAAATGATAGTAAAAATGCAATAGTTTCTATACATCCAGGAGCTGGTGGAACAGAAAGCAATGATTGGGCAAGTATGCTTTATAGAATGTATTTAAGATTTTGCGAAAGAGAAGGCTTTAAAGTTGAAACTTTAGATTTTCAAGAAGGTGATGAAGCAGGACTTAAAGATGTTAGTTTTTTAGTTAAAGGTGAAAATGCTTATGGCTATTTAAAAGCTGAAAATGGAATTCATCGTTTAGTAAGAACTTCTCCTTTTGATAGTGCAGGACGTCGTCATACTAGTTTTTCAAGTGTTATGGTAAGCCCTGAACTTGATGATGATATTGAAATTGAAATTGAAGAAAAAGACATAAGAATTGATTATTATAGAGCAAGTGGAGCTGGTGGCCAACACGTTAATAAAACAGAATCAGCTGTAAGAATAACTCATATGCCAAGTGGGATCGTAGTGCAATGTCAAAATGATAGAAGCCAACATAAAAATAAAGCCACTGCTTTTAAAATGTTAAAATCAAGACTTTATGAATTAGAACTTATGAAACAACAAGATGCTAATAATACAAATGAAAAAAGTGAAATTGGTTGGGGACATCAAATAAGATCTTATGTACTTTTTCCTTATCAACAAGTCAAAGATAACCGATCTAATGAAGCTTTTTCTCAAGTTGATAATATCTTAGATGGAGATATTAAAAAAATGATAGAAGGTGTTTTAATTGCTTTAAAAAATCAATCATAAATTATCAACTATATAAAAATATGCTGGGATATTTATCTTAGCATATGGATCTATCTCGGCACTTTTATACATATCCTCATCATTAATTTTTGTAATAACACCGACTGGAATTCCGGCAAAAAATACACCATCAAGACCACTTGTTAAAATTTCATCACCTACTTGGATTTTAGCCCATTTAGGAATAAAATTAACATAAGTTTTACCGCCACGACCTTGAATCAAACCGGGGGCTTTATCTTTTCCAATATAAACTGAAAAAACACATTGACTGTCACCTTGCAATAAAGCCATAGCACGTCCATCTTTATAGATAGAAATACCTGCAGTAAATCCCTTATAAATAAGTCCTCTATTTTTACTTTCATAATTCTTTACTAAATCAAGCCATACTCTTTTATAATCATTAATTTGAACGTAAGATATGGCTCTTACTAAAGAAATTCTTGGAAAATATTGAGTTGAATTTCTATCTTCTAAAAGGCGATTTAGTTCATTAGCAAAAGTGGTAGCTAAAATACTTGAATTTTCAAGCTCTTGATTTCTTTTTTTTAAATAAGAAATCTGCTCTGCTTGATTAAAATGTTTTGAAATATTATTATAAACGTATTCTTTAATATTATAAAAATTTCCAATTACTAAATCATTAATCCAAAGGACATTCTTTTTTATTATCCCTCCATAATAAAAAGAAATAAAAACCAAAAAAGCTAAAATTAAAATATAACGAATTCTACTCTTCATTAGTTAGCTGTTGCAATAATGAAATTTCCTCTAAAGCCTTTCCTGTTCCTTTTGCTACCGCTAAAAGAGGTTCATCAGCTATATAAACTGGAAGACGAACAATTTCACTTAAATACTTATCAAGTCCTCGAATAAGCGCACCTCCTCCTGTTAAAACAACTCCATTTTCAACAATATCTGAAGCTAAATCAGGTGGCATCATTTCAAGTACCATTTTTAAAGCATCTGCAATTTCTTTAAGTTGTTCTTTTATAGCTTCTCTTACATCTTCGCTTGTAAGCTCAATACGACTTAACAAACCACTTACCTGATCACGTCCTTTAACAACCATTGATAATTCTTTCATAAGTTGAATAGCTGATCCTATAGTGATTTTAATCTCTTCTCCGGTTCTTTCGCCTATTATTAAATTATATTTTTCCTTAACATAATTTACTATACTCATATCTAGCTTATCTCCAGCGGTGCGAATAGACTTTGAAATAACAAGCCCACCTAAAGAAATGACTCCTATTTCAGTAGTTCCCCCGCCTATATCTACAACTAAATTTCCCTTTGGTTCTTGTATAGGTAAATTCGCTCCAATAGCTGCTGCCATTGGCTCTTCGATCAAAAATACTTCTCTAGCGCCAGCACTTAAAGCACTTTCTCTAACAGCTTTTCTTTCAACTTGAGTTAAGCCATAAGGAACTGAAATAATAATTCTAGGACGCAAAAAAGATTTTCTACGATGTGTTTTTTCTATAAAATAACGAATCATTTTTTCTGTCATATCAAAATCAGCTATAACACCATCTTTCATAGGACGAATGGCTTCTATATTACCTGGGGTTTTTCCCACCATATCTTTAGCTTCTTTTCCTACAGCTAAAATTTTAGCTTTGCTTCCGTATCTTTCACGCTCAACCGCTACTACAGAAGGTTCATTAATTACTATGCCCTTATCCTTAACTAACACTAAAGTATTAGCTGTACCCAAATCTATCCCCATATCACTAGAAAAAAATCCTATAAGTTGATCAAGTATCATTCTTTTCCTTTATTATCTGTTTTTTTAATAAATAAAGCCTTTTCATTATCACAAACTACACCTTTTGTAATAATAATGTCATAATTTTTATATTCAGGAAGCTCAAACATTAAATCAGTCATTATTTCTTCTATAATACTTCTAAGTCCTCTTGCTCCAGTTTTTCTTTCTAAAGCTAATTGTGCTATTGCTCTTATAGCATCTTCTTCAAATTTTAATCTTACCCCATCAATTGCAAAAAGCTTTTGATATTGTTTTATAATGGCATTTTTAGGTTCAGTTAAAATTCTTATCATATCCTCTTCATTTAATTCATTTAAAGAAGCAATCACGTGCAAACGTCCTATAAGCTCCGGTATAAGCCCAAAATGCACAAGATCATCAGGCTCAATTTTTTCCATTAGATTTTTATCTTTTTCTTTTTTATCATCAAAAAAACCAACAATTTTATCACCCAATTTTCTTTTTAATATAGTTTCTATTCCATCAAAGGCTCCACCACAAACAAATAGGATATTAGAAGTATCTATTTGAATAAAATCTTGATTTGGGTGTTTTCTACCACCTTTTGGAGGAATATTAACCAAAGAACCCTCAATAATTTTAAGCAAAGCTTGCTGCACCCCTTCTCCACTTACATCACGTGTAATTGACCTATTCTCACTCATCCTTGCAATTTTATCAATTTCATCAATAAATACTATGCCTTTTTGAGCACGTTCTACATCACTATCAGCAGCTTGTAATAATCTAGTTAAAATATTTTCAACATCTTCTCCAACATATCCTGCTTCAGTTAAAGAAGTAGCATCACAAATAGCTATAGGAACATCTAAAAATCTTGCCAAAGTTTGAGCAAGTAAAGTTTTGCCACTTCCAGTAGGACCTATCAATAAAATATTTGACTTGAATAATTCTGTATCATCCTCGCTTAAATGTGTTTTAAAAAGTCTTTTGTAATGATTATAAACTCCAACGCTAAAAACTTTTTTAGCTCTTTCTTGTCCTATAACATAGCGATCAAGATAAGCTTTTAATTCTTTTGGAGTTAAATCTTTAAAATGATTATCTTCTTTTTGATTTACTTCTTTTAAATTTTTTTCTTCACCAAAAATTAAAGTATAAGCTCCTTCAACGCAATATTCACAAATAAAAGCATCACCATGCTCATTTGAAATTATTCTTCTTTGCGAATTCTCTACCTCATCGCAAAAACTACATTTTTTAGCCATTATTTTTCCTTTTATAAATAGGTATCCCTCGCTTTGTTTCTAAAATAAATTGACACATTTTATTTACATTTTCACTTAAATTTTTTTCTAGCAATTCTTGGGCATTTTCTTTAATATTGCCTTTATTAAATAAAAATTTATAAGCTTTATTTAATCTTTCTACTTCATCTTTATCAAAACGTCTTCTAATTCCTACTAAATTAAGACTTCTAATGCTTGCACGATTGCCTTCAGCTAAACAAAAAGGAACTATATCTTGAGAAAGTGCCGATGCACCAGCTATCATACAACCTTCTCCAACTTTAACAAATTGATGTATAGGAGTTAATCCACCAACGATAACATAATCACCTAATTCAACATGTCCTGCTAAGGTTGCATTATTAGCTAAAATAATATTATTGCCTAAAACACAATCATGTGCAATATGACAATAAGCCATAATAAAAGCATTATCTCCTATGGTTGTAAATCCATTTGCTTTTTGTGTTCCTGAATTTATTGTCACAAATTCTCTAATAATTGAATTTTTACCTATATTTACACCACTTATAATTTCATCTTTTTTATAAGAAATATCTTGAGGAATATCTCCTACAATAGCATAAGAAAAAATAGTAGAATTATTTCCTATGCTTGTATGAGCTAAAACTCTTGCTCCTTGTTTTATAGTGACATTATTGCCTAATTTTACATTTTTTCCTATATAAGCATAAGGCTCTATAACAACATTTTCGCCTAAAATAGCTCCTTGCTCAATGACTGCACTTGGATGAATATTTTTCATTTATCAATTATCATCGCTTTAAGTTCTGCTTCTGCAACTAATGCACCATCTACAAAAGCTTTTCCTTGAAAAATCCATAAATTTCCACGATTTTTTACAACACTCATTTCATAATCAAGTCTATCTCCAGGGCGCACTGGATTTCTAAATTTTGCTTTATCTATACCAGTAAAATACACTACTTTACTTTTAGGATCAACCTTATCTTCCATACTTTCAAAAGCTAAAACTCCTCCAGTTTGTGCCATACCCTCTAAAATTAATACTCCTGGATAAATAGGATGATCTGGAAAATGTCCTAAAAAAACTGGATCACTAATGCTAATATTCTTATAGCCTCTAACTACTTGTGATTTTTGAAGATCAATAATTTTATCTACTAGCAAAAAAGGATAACGATGGGGTAAAATTTCTTGAATTTGTGATACATTTATCATTAAAAGCCTTCAATAATTATTATATTTATAAAAAACGAAATTCTACAAAAAAAATGCTAATAAAAGCATAAAAATTTAAATGATATTAAATAAAAACAATTTTTTCTCTTGTATCAAAATAAATTTCACTTTGAGCTAAAATTTCATAACGTCCTTTAATAATTTTATCTAAAATAATAATAGGAGAAAGATTATAAGCACCTAATAATTTTTGACGCAAAGAAATTTCTTGTTTAATTTTTAATGGTTTTTTTAAAAAATCATTAAAATTTGCAAATCTATTTTTTAATAAAGCATTAAAATAATCAAAATCCCAAAAATTTATCTCATCTTTAAAACTCATATAAACTTGTTCATAATCTTTATCTAAACTAAATTTAATATAAGGATTTTTAAAATGAGAATAAAATAAAATATAACTTCTAACTACTTTTTTATCAATTTTTATTAAAGCTTTTAAAAGTCTATAATTTAGAAATTTTTCTCTTAAAATTTTAAAAGCAATTTTTCTCTTTTCTAATCTAGAAATTTTTTTATATAGTAAAATTCTCTCTTCTATACTAGAAGGAAGAATTTGCTTAGTAACTGGACTCATTAATTCATCAATAAAATTTTTATTTTCCTTTTGCTTTTTAAGCCCATAAATACAGCCACAATAATTTTGATGATAAAGCATATCTTTTTTTGCTAGTGCAAATTGTCTTTGTGTGCCCCCATTTTTTCTAAAATCAGGAGCTATAAATTCAATACCATAAGAAGTGCATTGTTTATTCAAAGCTTCCTCAAGTTGCTTTAAATCTTTTTTAGGACTTGTAAGAAGTGTCGTTGTTAGTTTTGTTTCACCAAGTTTTTTCGCAAATTGAGCACTTTTAAAAATTCTCAAATCAAAACAAATTGAACATCTTAATCCTTTTTCTGGTTCATTTTCATAACCACGCACTGCATTAAGCCAAGTTATATAATCATAATCACCTTTGTAAAGTTTTATTTTGAGTTTATCACAGCTTCTTTTTACATCTAAATATCTTAGCTCATACTCGCTATAAGGATGGATATTTGGATCATAAAAAAAAGCTATTAGTTTTTCATTAGGATAATATTTTTTTAATTCTTGTAAAAAAAAATGAGAATCAACACTACAACAAATATGAACTAACATAAACAAAGTTCTTCAAAAACTTTTTGTGCGTGATTTTTAGCTTTAACATTTTTATAAATTTTAATAATTTTTCCTTTTTCATCTATCACAAAAGTTGATCTTATAATACCTTCATATTCTTTTCCATAATTTTTTTTAAGTCCCCAAGCTCCATACATTTTTGAAACTTCTTTTTCGCTATCACTTAATAAAATATGTTTTAAATTATATTTTTGTATAAAATTGGTATGAGATTTAACACTATCTGGACTTATCCCTATAATCGCTGCATTTTTTTCACTAAATTTTTCATAATCCCCACTAAAATCACAAGCTTCCATTGTACAACCTGGAGTATTATCTTTTGGATAAAAATATAAAATTACTTTTTTTCCTATAAAATCTTTTAAAGAAATTTTAATTCCATCTTGATTTAATAATTCAAAAGTAGGTGCAATATCTCCTATTTTTAACTCAATCATTTTCTTCCTTTTTAATTTGTTCTACACTTTTTCCACCAAAAGCAATATCATAATTTTCAATATCTTCTAAAACAACAACTATTCTTTCTTTATTTTTACTATACTTAGTACTTAAAAGTTCTGTTACATCAGAAATCAAATTTGATTTCTGCTCTTTACTTAGCGCAGGTTTTGCAAGCTTTATAGTAACTAAAGGCATAAAAAAACTCCTTAAAAAATTTTAAATACTCAATTTCATAAATTCTAATTTCATTAGTATATTTTTGATAAAATTATAAAATCATTAAAAAAACTAAAAATTAATGATTTTATAATTTTAGATATTCAAGAAAGGAAAAAAATGCCGGCTGATTTAAATGATTATTTCAATAAAAAAAATCAGAACAATAAACAAAACTTAAATTTTAAAACCCCAGATTTTAATTTTAAAGGTTTTGGAAAATTTTCACCTATAATTTATACTATTTTAGCAATTATATTATTAATCGTTATTGCAAAACCTTTTGCTATAGTAAATTCTGGTGAAATGGGGATTAAATCAACAACTGGTAAATACAATCCTAACCCTTTAGAGCCAGGACTTCACTTTTTTTTACCCTTTGTACAAAAAATCACTATTATTGATACTAGAGTAAGACAAATCAATTATGCTTCCATAGAGGGAACTAATGAAAATTTAAATTTAGGCTCTGGTGTTATCAATAAAAATAGTATTTCTGTTTTGGATTCAAGAGGACTTCCAGTTTCAATAGATGTAACCGTTCAATATCGCTTAAACCCTTTACAAGTTCCCCAAACTATTGCTACTTGGAGTTTAAATTGGGAAAATAAAATTATCGATCCTGTTGTGCGTGATGTAGTAAGAAGTGTAGTAGGTAAATACACAGCAGAAGAATTACCTACTAATCGTAATGCTATAGCTACGCAAATTGAAGAGGGTATTAGAAAAACTATAGAAGCACAACCAAACGAACCGGTAGAACTTCGTGCTGTTCAATTAAGAGAAATCATACTTCCTTCTAAAGTCAAAGAACAAATTGAACGCGTTCAAATTGCTAAACAAGAAGCTGAAAGAACAAAATATGAAGTAGAAAGAGCCAATCAAGAGGCTTTAAAAAAAGCAGCTTTAGCTGAGGGTGAGGCTAATGCAACCATTATTAGTGCTAAAGGTAAGGCAATGGCTGTTAAGATTGAAGCAGATGCTCAAGCATATTCAAATAAAGAAATTGCTAATAGTTTAAATAATCCTTTATTAACACTTAAGCAAATAGAAACTCAAAAAGAATTTAATGAAGCTTTAAAAATTAATAAAGATGCTAAAATTTTCTTAACTCCTGGTGGTGCGGTCCCAAATATTTGGGTTGATACAAAAGATGCTAAAAAACAAAGCTCTATTAACAATTAAATACTAAAGCAAAATGCAAAATTTAAAAGAAAATTTACTATTTTATATCAACCACTTTTATTTGGTTGATTATATGTTAATTTTACTTATCTTTTTTCTCTTTATTTGCGTATTGCTTTTATGCTTTTTTTTAAGACATAGGCCAATTACTGCTTTAATTATTATTGCTTTTAATATTGTTGTTTGTTTTTTTCTTTATATATATGGCTATAGATTTATAGATTTTGAGGTAAGGAATCGCAAAACAAATATTATTCAAGAATTAAAAATTCAAAGCTCAAATTCTTTAGTTATTGATTTTGATATCAGTAATAATGCTAAAACTAATTTTAAAATTTGCAAAATTACGGCTAAAATTTATAGAATTGGTGATAAAAATAATCTAATACTTTATTATAAAAACCAATTTATACCTTATAGAATAAAAAGTATGGAGATTAAAGATCTAAAAAAAAATACAACCCAAACTCAAAGAATAACTTTTGAGAATTTTATTGACGAAAACCATACTATAAAATTAGATTCAAAGTGTTTTTAATGCATTTTACTATTTTTCATTTATTGGCTTTTATTATTTTATTTTTATGCTTTATACTTATTTGTATTATCATTTTTTTAAAAGTCAAACAAAAAGAAAGTGCGTTATTATTTTATACTATAAATACTATTTTTAGTTCTCTTTTAATTTATTCAACCTTCCTTACAATTAATCAATTTACCATCAAAGCAAGTATTGAAAAACTAAGCTATACAAGAGATTTAAGGAATGAAAATTTAATTATCAAAGGAATAGTTAAAAATTTAACCAAATTTGATATAAGAAAATGCTATCTTTATCTTAGTATGGCCGATAGAAAAGAAGCAAATAAAGATATCTTTTATGAAGAAAATCTTAAAAAAGCAAAAATGAAAAGTGATTCAGTATCACATATTATAGAAATTATTGATAAGTTACCAGGAAATACCTATAAAGAATTCTCAGCAACTATTCCTTTTCCTCCGAGTTTTTCTAATCCAGAAATCTATAATACCTTAAAATGTATCTAAGTTTTATAAAATTTAAAACTTAGATTTTTTGATTTATTTTCTACTCTCATAAGCTTTGATAATTTCATCTTTTAGATTATAAATATCTTCTAATTTTTCAATATTTTTCACACTTCCATCAGGAAAACTGACACTTTTTTTAGTTGTATTAAAATACAATCTACATATCCATTTCGTAACCTTGCCTTGATATAAAATTCCAAAATAACTCAAAGTATCTTTATAATTTATTTCATCAAGATTTGCATTAATTTGCGCAAGTATTGATTTTACTATATAAAAACCTTGTAATTCTTCTTCAGTAGTTACTATATCTTTACTCTCATCAATTTGCTCTTCATCTTCATCATCATTGATGCTTTGTAAATTATTTTTAATATTCGTAATTTTCTCATATGCTAAATCATTAATAATTTCTTTAAAAGATTTTTTTATATAATTTCTAAATTCATCTAAAACAGCACTAGTCATTCTTCTTTCTGTCATTTGTTTAGCAAAAAAACTTGTAAATTCATCGCTTGGATTTTCTATTTCATTTTTAAATATTTCTTGTATGCCTCTATAATGCTTTTTTTCCATAGCAATGCTTAAAATTTCGTCCAAATTTAAATCTGTGCAAGTAAAAAAGCGTTTTAAATCTTTAATATCCCTAGGTTTTAATTTTTCAAGATTTACTACTAAAAAAGGAGTTTTATCCATTAAATTAGTTTGGTCCATATCGGTAAAAAATCTATACTCAATTCCATTAGTAAGAATAGCAAATTTTATACTAGGACTAGCATTAAAATATCTTACAAGCTGATTATTATGATTATCTAGATTTTCAGTATGATTTTTAGCTTCGATCAGTAAAAGGTTTTGAATCTTTAAAAATTGCATAATCAACCTTTTCGCCTTTTTTAGTTCCTATATCTGCGGTGTATTCTGGCACTACAACACTAGGATTAAAAACATCATAACCTAAAACTTTTAAAAAAGGCATTATAAAAGTCATCTTAGTAGCTTCTTCAGTATTAACAAGTGCTTTGCGTTCAGCTATTGTCTCAATAATAGCATTAAGTCCATTTTCAAAATCCATTACATATCCTTTATTATATCTTAAAAATTAAAATTATATTAATTAAATATTTAGTCTTCTATTAAAGTATAATTGAAGTTTTAATAAAAATTAAAGCTTATATTTAAGCTTTAATCAAATAAATCAAACAGGCAATACGCGTATATTTGGACTTAATTCTTCTTGTAAAATATTTTCTATAGCATAAAGTGTTGATCCACTGCCACTAGAACATCCGCTACAAGCACCAAGATAGCGTATATATACATCAATAGTTCCATTTTCTGATTTTTGTATATCAATTACTTCTAAATCTCCACCATCGCCGTGTAGCATAGGACGAATTTCACTATCTAAAACAGTTTCTACGGCTTTTAATTGTTTTACTACAGTCATATCATTAAAAGCAATATCATCTTTTAAATTTCCTTGAAGTCTTTCTTTTTCCATTTCAGCTCTAGTTTGTGCTAAGATATCAACCAGATAATACTCCCTGCTCTCGTGCCCACCTGGTTTTACACAAGATTTACAAAATGCCCCTGCTTTTGTAAATTGAGTGATCTCCTCAACAGAATGCAAATCATTAAGTTTAATCACTTCTTTAATTGTTCCAAGACTTACTCTAGCACATTCACAAACTATAATTTGATCTTCAAAATCTTCTGGATTTACTCCTTTGTATTTAGCTGCTGCTTGTTTAATAACATCATAAGCCATTACAGAACAATGCATTTTTTGCGGAGGAACAGCTGGAGTTTCTGGATTATCACGCATTGCAAATTCAACGTCTAAATTTGTAATTTTAACAGCTTCATCAACTTTTTTTCCTATACAAAGCTCAGCCATAGTATCACTGCTTGCAATAGCTGTTCCACAACCAAAACTTTTAAATTTAGCATCTATGATAGTATCTGTTTTTTCATCAACAAGCCAATAAAGCCTTACAGCATCACCACAACTTTCTGCTCCAAAATCTGCAACTATCAATTTTGCATTGCGCGCTTTAGCATCTTCTTCACTAAATTCACCCATAAATTTTGGATTGTTCATTCTATCTTGAACTTTTTGAGAATATTCTTCCCAAATAGATCCACCAATTAAGCTATTTTTTCCCATAATATTTCCTTTTATTTATAATTATTTGGATTATAAGCGTATGTAGAAGAAATTGCTCTTAATCTTTGTGTTGCACTTTCAATTTGTTTTGCAACATAATCAATCTCTTCTTCTGTATTAAAACGTGATAAAGAAAGTCTTAAAGCTGTGTGAGCTAGATCATTTTCTGCTCCTATAGCTTCCATTATAGGATTGCTTTCTAATGCTTCACTTGCACAAGCTGATCCTGTGCTAGCTGCAATGCCATTTTTATTAAGATCCCAAAGCATTGCCTCCCCTTCAACTCCTTTAATACTTGCTAAAATTGTATTTGGAACTCTGTGCTCTCTTTTTCCAACTACAGAAGTATCTTTAATGGCTAAAATTTTATCTTCTAATCTATCTCTTAAACGTCTAATATGAGAATTTTCAAAATCTAGCATCATATTTGCAATACGCAAAGCTTCAGCCATAGCAACGATAAAAGCCACATTCAATGTCCCACTTCTACGTCCTCCCATATGTTCACCCCCATGCAATAAAGGAGTTAATTTTAAACCTTTTTTAATAAAAAGTCCTCCAACTCCTTTAGGACCATGGAATTTATGAGCTGAAAATGAGGCAAAGTCAACATTCATTTCTCTTAAATTTACTTTAATTTTTCCTACAGCTTGAGTAGCATCAGTATGAAATAAAGCTCCATATTGATGAGCAAGCTCTGCCATTTCTTTAATAGGAAAAATCATACCTGTTTCATTATTTGCCCACATAACACTTACCAATGCTGTTTTATCACTAATAATATTTTTTAAATCTTCAAGAGTAGAAATTCCCTCATCATTTACTGGAAGCTCTATTACTTTTACTCCTAAAGATTTTAAAAACATAGCAGCACCTATAACTGCTGGATGCTCTACGCCTGAAATAATTACTTCATTACGATCTTTATGCAAAATATAATCAAAATATACACTTTTTAAAACCCAATTAATACTTTCTGTCGCACAAGAAGTTATAACTATATCATCTAAATCGCTTGCATTTAATCCTGCATAAAGTTTATCCATAGCTTCTCTTAAAGCCGGATGAGTTTGAGAACCCCACTGGTGAAGACTATTAGGATTGCCGTACATATCTTTAAAAAAAGGTAGCATAAGCTCATAAGCGCTAGGATCAAGCATGGTAGTTGCATTATTATCTAAATATACTTTCATTTCATTCCTCTAAAATAATTAGGATATTTTTTATCTTATTAATCTTTTAAACTGATAATAGCACAATTTTATAAAATTTAAACTAAATTTTATAAAATTGCTATTCAATAATGTTAAGACATTGCATTAATGTAAGAATATAAAACTTTATTTAAATTTGCTTGTCTTTCCCTGTGTTTTAAAAAATAATTAAAGCTTTGAGTTTTTTCTTGATTAATTAAAGATAAATTTTCATTATTGTTTTGATTTTGATATTCTTGTTTTAAAGTATTAAATTCTTCAATTAAAAAATCTGTATAAATTTTAAAAATAGAGCTAGAATTTGCAAATTCTCTCAAATCCATATCTTTTTGATAGTTTATATATTGCTGAAAAAATACAGAAAGTTTTTCTTTAGAAATTGTATTTTTATCTACACCATTTACATAAAGATAAAGATCAAAACTCATTTTTTTTTCATTATTTTCCTTAATATAATCTTCAATAGACCCATCTCCTTCTAAAATTTTATATAAATTTCTATGGGAATTAAAATCAAGATTTATAGGCTTCATAAAAAAATTTAATTGTTCTTCATTTTTATTTTTTATATCTTGATAAATAAAATTAGCTAAAAGACCGGATTTTGAAACTTCTGAATTTTTATTTAAATATGGTTTAATAATTTCATTAGATGAAGTATTATTGATTGCTTTATCAAAATGAAAATTAATAATTTTATTATCAAGCATTAAGGTGTTTAAATTTTTATTCTTATCTAAAGCTGAATTTAACATCTCTTGATTTTCGTATACACGATTAACTTGTCCTAATAAATTTCCATTATCAGTTGAAAATCCTTGCATAAGTTTAGAAATTTCATCACGACTTAAATTATCATTATTATTTTCTTTAAATTCTGGATTTAAAGCTTTTAAAGAACTATAATAACTATTAAGTATATAGGGTAAATCTATTTGATTATAATTTAAATTTTCATCTTGCTTAACCATTTCTTTGGCTATACTTCTTACACTTTTAATATGAATTTGATAAGATTGTGGAATATGAGAAATTTTATTTAAATCTTCACTAAAAAAACCTTGCTCATTTATCCTAAAACCAAATTCACTTGGATAAGTTGTTTGGGTAAATTTATAATCAAAAGATGAATTTAAATCATTATTTAAATTAGTAATCTGTTCTTCACTATTTAAATTTAATAATGCACTTTTTTCATAATGAGTTAAAGCCAAATTTTGATATGGATTAGCTAAACCTATTAACATAAAAATCTCTTTTCAAAAATATTACTTAGGTTTTATAAGCAAAAGTTGTGCCAAAAAATAATTACTAAAAAGTTTAAATTCAGCGTAAAAAAAGCAAAATTTCATTAGTATTTCAAACACTATTCTTAAATTTTAAAGGAAAAATATGCCAAAAATGAAAAGCGTTAAAAGCGCAGTTAAACGCTTTAAAGTAGGTAAAAATAAAATCAAAAGAGGCTCTGCTTTTAGAAGTCATATTTTGACAAAAAAACCTGCAAAAAGAATGCGTGATCTTAGAACAGCTAAATACGTTCATAGCACAAATGTTAAAGCTGTTGAAAAGATGTTAGGAATTTAAGTTTTTGACAAAAGTCATTTAAGCTCCCCTAAATAGGGAAAGATCCATTTTGGACGCCAATTTGTAAAAAAGGAATAAATATGGCAAGAGTAAAAACAGGTATAGTAAGACGCCGCAGACATAAGAAAATTTTAAAACTAGCAAGAGGCTTTTATAGTGGTCGCCATAAACATTTTAGAAAAGCAAAAGAACAACTAGAAAGAAGTTTAGTTTATGCATATCGTGATAGACGTCGTAAAAAAAGAGATTTTCGTCGTTTATGGATTATACGCATCAATGCTGCTTGTAGATTAAATAATATTAGCTATTCTAAATTTATCAATGGTCTTAAAAAAGCAAATATAGAGCTTGATAGAAAAATTTTAGCTAATTTAGCCATGAATGATGCTAGTGCTTTTGCAAAAATTGTTCAAAACGTTAAAGAACATTTAAAATAATTTTTTAAGAGTCAATTTAATTGACTCTAACTTCTTTTTTAATATTTCTAACTTTACTCAAAAAAATAAATTCATTATTAATCAAATAGTAAATTAAAATTTAGATATAATAAAGACTTAGTGTTCATTTAACCATAATAAAAGGAATAAAAATGCAATCAAGCAATGAAGACATAAATGAAATTTTACTTAAAAGCGTAGAAACTCTTCCTCCTTTGCCTGATACAATTATAAAACTTAATGATTATATAGAAAAATCAGGTGCTAATATAGAGACAAGCAAAGTTGCTGAAATCATTTCTAATGATCCTTTGATAACAGCTAAACTTTTAAAGCTTGCTAATTCTCCTTATTATGGTTTCTCAAGAGAAATTACAACTATTAATCAAGTGATTACTTTATTAGGTATTGCAAATATTAAAAACCTTATCACTGCTGATTCTATTAAGGATAATTTTAAAGTTGATCTTACTCCCTATGGTTTAGATACTTCAGTTTTTTTAAATACTTGTAGAGAAGAAATACTTTTTATTTCAAATTGGCTTAATGAAGAAGATAAACAACTTTCTTATCTACTTGCTCCGTGCGCCTTGCTTTTAAGACTAGGTATGATTGTATTTGCTAATTTTTTAATGCAAAATAACAAGGATAAAGAATTTTTAGAATATCTTAAAAAAACAGGATTTGATGATGTAAAAGAGGCTGAAAATAAATATTTAGGAGTTGATCATATATCATTTTTAGGTTTTTTACTGCATCGTTGGAATTTTGATGAAAGTTTAGTTGAAACTATTTGCTTTATACATACTCCACATTCTGCTTCTGAAAAAATTAAAAAATCATCTTATGCTTTATCGGTTATTGATCATCTTTTTACCCCATATAATGGTGGCTCTTCTTTTAATGTCAAAACTGCTATAGCACTTCTTGAAGAAGCGAATTTGCAAGGAATTTCTTTTGATATACATAATTTTTTATCAAAATTACCTCCTAAAGCAAAAGAAAATTTAAATAAAAATTAAAAGATGATGAAAACTATCATCTTGCCACCAAATGAATTTTTAGATGATTATATCTTAAATGCCGAATTTCATAAACTTGCAAATATCTCAAAAAATGCTTATAAATTTTGGAAAAATATTAGCATTGCTAAATATCAAGGAACAAGAACGATTTTTTTGCATAAAAATTGCATTTTAAAAAAATATAAACATATTATAAAACAATGCAGTAATTTAAATGGATTTGTTCTTGCAAGCTCTTTTTGTTCTTTTACAACTTTAGCTCCTTCTCATTTAGTTAAAAAAAATAATTCTTCTATTTATAAAATTTTAGATATTAAAGAGATTTATGGAGTTAAATTTGTAAATTTAAAAGCATTTTATGATTTTTTGGGACTGGATTATCATCAATTTATCTATATAGAAAAATGCCATTTCTTTAGTCCAGCCCCTTTTGAAAAACGCATTAAAATTACTGATAGTATGTGCGTTGGATATTATTAATCTATTTCATAAAAGTCATCTTTATCCTCATCACTATACTCATAATCATCTTCATCATAATTATAGTTTTTTGGATAATCTTTATATTCTTGCTCTTCTTCTAATTCATCATAATCTACATATTCTTCATCATCGTAAGTCATATTTTCCTCCTTATAAATAATTATATAAAACTTATTTTAGCTTAAATTTTTAATCATTTTGTTATAATTTAATATTTTTATTAAGGTATATTATGAAAATCACCCATCTAGATCAAAACAATCAACCTCAAATGGTTGATGTAAGTGCAAAAGATATCACACAAAGAATTGCTACAGCAAGTGGAATTATTTTTATGAGTAAAGAAGCTTTTAATGCTATAAAACAAAATACAGCTAAAAAAGGGCCTGTTTTACAAACTGCCGTTATAGCAGCAATTATGGGTGCTAAAAAAACAAGCGAACTTATACCAATGTGTCATCCTTTAATGCTTAGTCAAATTCAAACAAATATAATAGAAAATGAAAAAGAATACTCTTTTAAATTATTAGTAAGCATTAAATGCGAAGGAAAAACAGGAGTTGAAATGGAAGCACTTACAGCAGTAAGTATAGGTTTGCTTACTATTTATGATATGGTTAAGGCTATTGATAAAACTATGCGTATTGATAATATTATTTTAGAACATAAACAAGGGGGTAAAAGTGGAGAATATAATAGATCTTAATCAAGAACCTATCATAAATTATCCTACTTATTGGGATTATAAGGTTATTTTTTATGCAGAAACAAAAGCAGAAGAAATTTTTACGGATATTTTAAAGCAAAGAGATTTTAAATTTAAACACACAAACTCAAGTAAAAATGGAAAATATCAAAGTTATTTGCTTTCTGTTTATGTAGATAGCAAAAAAGATCGTCTAAATATTTTTGAAAAATTAAAAAATAAAGCTCAATTTGTTTTATAGAAAGAAAATTTGATTATGAAAAATACTATAATTATTTTTGAAAATTCACTTTTAAATTCCCCTAAAGAAAATGTTAAAAATTTAATCGAAAAATTAGTCTTTAATCTAGTCAAAGAACAAGTAGAAAAAAATAAAAATAATTCTCAGGAAATTCTTAATCAACTTTTGATCGAATTTTTAAATTCACTTAAAAAAATTGATTTATTAAACGATGAAAATGCAACCTTACTCATAAGAACTCTCATTAAAGCAAGTATTTATGAAGAAGAAAATACTCTTTATAGCTATATCGATAAAATGGCTATTTTTAAGAGAAAAGCTGAAAATCAAAAAAATATATTAAAAAATCAAATTATTAATAATGTTTTAGAATTTGAAAAAACTTTACTGCACTCATCTTATAAAGATAAGCTACTAAGCAATATCAACGATGCAATTTTATTTGATATTGAAATGCTAGGTATTTTAAAAGAAACTGCCGAAAGTGCTTTTTTAACAACACTTGAAAAAGGAGAAGATGTTGAATTAACAAGTAGTGAAATTGCTAAAAATCTTGTATATAATGCTATTTGTGAAACAAATTTTGAAAAGGAAAGAATGCTTAAAATTTCAAGTATAGTGCTAAATACTGCCTTTGAAATAGCAAATGAATCAATAGTTTATGCTAAAGACTTATGCTTAGGAAGCATCAAAGGAACTCAAGAAGGTATTACTTTAAGTATAGAAAAATTTAAAAATTCTTTTGCCTATAAAAATTTTCAAGAAGAGATTTATATAAAAAGTAAAGAATTGATACATATAGAAGATGATTTTATTGAACTTTTAAAAATAGAGAGTAAAAAACAAAATAATCCTTCTAAAAAAATTGTTGAAAATTTATTAGAAAATGAGCTAGATAATTTATTTGCAAAACTTAAACGTTTTGCTTCAGAAAGCAGAGAGCAACTTATTTTTAATCTTAATGAACTTAAAAAAAATCCAAAAATTAATGATTTTAATAAATTCGCCCAAAGAAAATTCTATGAATTTAAACAAGAAATTTTAGAACTTGAAAAAAATAACGAAAAATTCAATGATTTAAATTCTAAAAAAGCAAAAAAACTAGGTATAAGACTTTGGGAAAAAGCAAAAAAAATAATTAGGAAAAGAAATGAAAAAAATTATTAGCATTTTTATAATACTTATCATAGCATACTTTACGCATATTTTTTATGTAGGTAAAATGAATCAAAAAATTTTTAATCTTATTACTCAAAATACAGAGTTTTATAAAATTGAAAATATCAATTTTGATCAAGGTTTTTTTAAGTCTCATATAACTTATGATATGATTTTTACTAATTTAAATAAAAATTTAAAAACTAAAATTGAATTAAATATGTATAATAATTTTTTTACTTCTAAAAATTTGGAAGGAAATTTTAGTAATCCCTTTTTAAATTCAAATGAAACTCTTGGGAAATTCGATGCAAAATTGACACTCAATGATACAAATTTTAATATTTATTTTAATGATGTGAATTTAAGCCATAAAGAAGAAGATTTTATTTTCAAAGGTCTTAAAGCAAATATTTTATTTGATAAGCAAACAAAAATTAAAAATGCTAGTTTAGATATTGAACAAATTATTATAGATTCATTTTATGAGCACATTCAAGCAAATAAAATAAGCTTTAATAATTATTTAAATTCTGCACTTAGTATTGATGAATTTTTAAATACTTTTTATGAAAGTGAGCAAGAAATTAGAATTTCTGATCTTGATATAGATAAAATTAATTTTAAAAATATTGTTTCTAAAATAGACACCAATTTAAATAATAATAAAACTTTAAATTTTAATATACTTTTAAATATTGATAATATTTCTAATGAAATTACACCAGATTCTAAAGAAGAAATTAAAGATCTTAAATTAAATTTATCTTTAAATCAAATATCAAAAGAAACTTTAGAAAATTTAAATAAAGAACTCAATCAAGGAATAAAACCAAATCTAGAATTTTATTTAACAGAATTCTTAGCATTCAATCCTAGTTTAAACATACAAGAATTTAGTTTTTCAAAAAATAAAAAAGAAATTAAAATGAATGCAAATATTCAAGCTTTCAATAGAGATTATCAAGCCAAGGCTACAATTATAAGTGATGAGATAGTTTCAAAACTATTTCCTAGCACTATTTTTATGGGTGGATTTGATGAGTATTTTATACAAAAAGATGGAAAATATGTGATGGATCTTAGTATAAGTGATACGAAAAATGATTCTCATATAAAAATTAATGGAAATGATTTAAATTTAGGAATTTCTTTAGATTGATTAATTTAAGTTTAAAATTTCGTCCTAAAAATCTAAATGAAATTTTAGGACAATATGAACTTGTAGAAATTTTTAAAAAATTCATTGCTATGCAAAAACTCCCTCATAGTATATTCTTTGGTCCAGCAGGTTGTGGAAAAACAAGTTTTGCAAGAGTAATAGCTAAAGAATTTGGACTTGATTTTTATGAATTTGATGGTGGTAATTTTAAACTCGAAGAACTTAGAAAAATACTAGAAAATTATAAAAATAGTCTTTATAAACCCTTTATTTTTATAGATGAAATACATCGTCTTAATAGAACCCAACAAGAAATGCTTTTAATTCCCATGGAAAATTATCGTTGTATTGTAATAGGAGCAAGCACAGAAAATCCTTATTTTGTATTAAGCGAAGGCATTAGAAGCCGCTCTATGCTTTTTGAGTTTAAAAGTTTAAAAACTAAAGATCTTGACTTCTTATTTTCAAAAGTTCAAAATGAATTAAAATTTAGCATTGATGAAGATGCGAAAGAATTTTTACTTAAAAGTTCAGATACAAGAGCAATGTTAAATTGGCTTGAATTTGCACTTGTTTTAGATGAAAAACATATCAGCTTAATTAATCTTAAAAAACTTAAAAATAATACTTGTAACGAAGGAGTAAATTCAAAAGATACACATTTTATTTTAATTAGTGCTTTAATTAAAAGCTTAAGAGGAAGCGATGTAGATGCTAGTCTTTATTATTTAGCTAGATTAATACAAAGTGGAGAAAATGCTGATTTTATTGCTAGACGTCTTGTAATATTTGCTAGTGAAGATATAGGCAATGCTGATCCTAATGCTTTAAATTTAGCAATTTCAACTTTACAAGCAGTTAAACATATAGGTTATCCAGAAGCTAGAATTATTTTATCGCAATGTGTAGTATATTTAGCAAGTGCCATAAAATCAAATTCAAGTTATAAAGCTATAAATCAGGCTTTAGCTTATGTAAAAAATAATCAAGCTCTAGAAATTCCAAGTTTTCTAAATAATAATCATCCAGATAAAAAAAATTATCTTTATCCTCACGATTTTGGAGGATGGGTTGAGCAAAAATATCTTAGCAAAGATTTAAAATTCTATGAAAGCAAAGGTAATGGTGAAGAAGCAAGGCTTTTAGAAAATTTAAAAAAAATGAAAAATAATCAATCAAATTAATATATTTATCTAGTATTTATAAATTCATAGCTGTATCAAAAACTAAATATATAAATTATTCTCTAAAATAAAAATTTATAAAATATAGCTTTTATTTTAGAAATTAATATTTTCAAATTTTATTATCAATAAAACTTATAATTTTGTAAATTTATGGCTAATTTATAATTGAAGTATTATTTCATCAGCTTCTTAAGTATTATCAATTAAAAAAATATTTTTTTATGTCTTTTAAGATATATCGTATTTTTAATTTCGTAAATTCTAATATAAACTATTTTGGCAATTTTATAAGCTTTTTTAGTGTTTTTATAGAATTAATCTAGAAAATGTTTCTACAAATAAACCCATTTTAATAAATAAAATCTTTTACAATTTAAAAACATTCGTATCAATATTAATTGCATAACTTTAAAAGTATTTAATCATAAATCTTTTTTAACCCTTATTTAAAATACACATTCAAATTTATCTCGTTCCTAAAATTAATAATATTTAATAAATTTATAAAAATTATTAATTTAAATTTTTTATCTGTAAAAAAGCTTTTTGGCTAAAAGTATTAAATACTTTTCTATATTTTTTTTTGCCAGCCTTTATCTACTACTAAGCTATCATATTTTCCTTTGTAACTTCCACCACTAAATCTAAAAGCGGCTAATTTACTTATAAAAACCAAGCTCGGAATTTGTAAAATATCACATAAATGAACATTACCTGTATCCACGCTAATAAAAAAGTCAATTTTTTTAGAAATACTTACTAAAGAGGCTATATTGTCATTATTAACAAATATTTTTAAGTTAGATTCTTTAATATTAATTTGTATAGGATTTGTATCAAAATTTAAAAGTATAAATAAAAAATTTCTATGATTTTTAGCTAAATTTCGAGTAAGATTTAACCAATCTTTGATAAAGAAATTTACGCCTCTATACTCACTATTATTAGAAAAAGGATTAATAGCTATAATTTTTTCATATTTTAAATTTTTTAAAAAATTTTTACTTAAACTATCATCATTGGGTAAAAAATCTTTTACTTTTGAAAAATCAATCTTTAAAATATTTTTATCATAGTGTTTAGCATTTATAGCTTTAACAAGTTTTAAGGCAATTTTGCTCATATATTTTTTACTTCTAAAATAAGGAAATGGAGTTGTAAAATAACTTGAAGTAAGAGAAATAAAATGTGGATTTACTATACATTTTTTAAGTTTAAGTTTTTTTAATTCTTTAAAAAAAGAACTTGATCTTTGAATACTTATAAAAATATCAGGATTTAATAATGATAAATCTTGAAAAAAATTACTAGAATGTAATACCTCATCAATAAAACTTAGTTTTTTTAAATCCCCCCCCCCATTCATTGCAATAAAGTACGATAAGCTTATCTTTAGGGTAAAGTTCTTTTATAGCATAAAGAGCTTTAAAACACACAAGGGTATCGCCAAAACCGCTACAATGAAACACAATTTTTCTCATTCTAAAACAACCCCTTCATTAATCACTACCTCTCCTATAATAAAAGCATCTGAATTTTCTAATACTTTACTTACATTTTTAGGTTCTACAATCATTATTAAACCAGCACCCATATTAAAACTCCTATACATCTCATCTTCTTCTACAATTTCTCCAATAGTATAAAAAATTTCAGGAGTTTTTAAATAATGTTTTTTAACTACAGCACCTATACCTCTTGGTAATACGCGTGGTAAATTTTCAACAATTCCTCCACCCGTTATATGCGCTAAAGCATTTATAAAAGGTTTTAATTTTAAATAATCTTTTACATAAATACGCGTAGGTTCTAATAATATATCAATTAGTTTTTTACCATCAATCTTATCATCAAAATTCATTTTTAATTCTTCAAATAACACCTTTCTTGCTAAAGAGTATCCATTAGAATGAAGTCCTGAACTAGGTAAAGCCAGTAATATATCTCCATTTTTAACAAACTTAACTCTATCTAGCTCATCTTCTTCAGCTATACCTACAGCAAAACCAGCTAGGTCAAAATCGTTTTTTGCATACATTCCAGGCATTTCAGCTGTCTCTCCACCTATTAAAGCACAATTTGCTTCTTTACATCCTTTAGCAATACTTGCTATAACAGCTTTTGCAACTTCAATTTCAAGTTTAGCACTTGCATAATAATCTAAAAAAAATAAAGGTGTTGCAAAATTACAAATTAAATCATTTACGCACATAGCTACCAAATCTTGGCCTATAAAATCATATTTTTTACTCTCTATGGCAAGGCGTAGTTTTGTTCCAACTCCATCTGTAGCTCCTAAAATTACAGGCTTTTTAAAACCACTTGGAATTCTAAAAGCTCCAGAAAAAGATCCAATATCCCCTATTACATTATCATTAAAAGTCTCTTTTACTATAGGCTTAATTGCTTTTACAAAAGCATTTCCCTTATCTATACTTACGCCTGCATCTTCGTATGAAATTTTCATTTATTTTCCTTTAAGAATGAAAAAGATATTTTAACGAAATAAAATTTAATAAGGTATAAGATGAAAAATGCTTTTTTTGTAACTGCTTCTATAGCTTGTGGAAAAAGTTCTTTTATCAAAATAGCTAATTCTATGGGATTTAAAAGCATAAGTGCAGATAAAATTGCTCATCAAATTTTAGATAATTTTTCAAAAGAGTTAGTAGAAATTTTTATTCCATTTAATACAGATAAACTAAGCTTAATAGAAAATAATAAAATAAACAGAAAAAATCTTGCAAAAATAGTTTTTTCAAATTTACAAGCAAAAAAAACCTTGGAAAATTTCACTCATCCTAAAATAAGAACAAAAATTTTAGAACAAATGCAAATTTTAGAATGCGAAAATAAACCTTTTTTTATAGAAGTCCCACTTTTTTTTGAAAACAAAGCTTATAAAAATTTAGGCAAGGTAATTTTAATTTATGCTTCTAAAGAATTAAGCCTAAAAAGACTTATGCAAAGAGATAATTTAAGTAAAGAAGAAGCTTTAAAAAGAATTGAAGCTTTAATGGATATTGAAAAAAAAGTTTCTTTAGCAGATTTTGTGATTAACAATGAAAGCTCTTATGAAATTTTTCAAGAAAAAAGTATAAAATTTATTGAAAAACTTTCTAAGGAAACAAATGAAATTTTATAAATACTATGCTAGTGGAAATGATTTTATAATATTTAATGCTGATAAAAAAGGAGATAAAAGTGCTCTTGCTAAAATCCTTTGCAATCGCTATGAAGGCATAGGTGCAGATGGAATGATAGCTATATTAAAGCACAATGAATTTGATTTTGAATGGGAATTTTATAACAATGATGGTAGCAAAGCTAATATGTGCGGTAATGGAGCCAGAGCCGCGGCACATTTTGCACATCATTTTAATAAAAAAAATGAAAATATTAGTTTTTTAACAGGCGCTGGTCTTATAAGAGCACAAATAAAAAATGATCTTGTTAATATAAATTTAGGAAAAATAAAATATATAAAAGAACCTTTTATATATGAAGATGAATTTTGGCAAGAATGCAATAGCGGTGTGCCACATTTAGTGCATTTTTGCAATGATATCAACCAATTTGATATTCAAAAAGCTAAATTTTTAAGAGATAAATATAATGCTAATGTAAATTATGTACAAATTATCGATAAAACAACTATGAAAGTGCGCACTTTCGAACGTGGCGTTGAAAATGAAACTTTAGCTTGTGGAACAGGAATGGGTGCTTGTTTTTATTTAGCTTTTTTAAATTCTTTAGTATATGATGAAATAAAAATAATACCTAAAAGTAATGAAGAATTAATTTTTCAGTTTAAAGATAATGAAATATTTTTTCAAGGTAAAGTGAGGTGCTGTTTTGAAGCTAATTATTATTTTATTTAGTTTTATTTTTCTTTATGGATTTGATAATTTTGAAAAAAATTATTATGAATTAGATCCTGAAAAACAAAGAGAAATATTTTTTAATAAAATGAATGAAATGTTTGACCATTCATTTGAAAATATATTAAAAGAAAGAGAATTTGTCCAAAATTTTATCAAAGAAGGGGCTAAAACAGGTTTTAGAAACCTTGATATAAATGGCTTAAAAAAACTTATAGAACTTAAAAATAAATATCGCATAAGCAATTTATTTAATTTAGATGAATATGAAAAAAAAATCAATCTTATTCCAAAATCTATGGGTATAGCACAAGCTTTAGTTGAAAGTGCAACCGCTACTAGTCGTTTTGCAAGAGAAGCAAATAATTTATTTGGGGAATGGACTTGGGGAGAAAAAGGTTTAATTCCCAACGAAAGACAAGAAGGAAAAAAACACAAAATAAGAATTTTTGACTCTTTGCAAGAAAGTGTTGATTCTTATATTCTTAATTTAAATCGTCATTTTGCTTACGAAGATTTTAGATCATTAAGACAAAGTTGTTTTATTCAGGGTAAAAATATTACAGGACTTAAAGCTGTTGAAAACTTGCACTCTTATTCAGAAAACAAAAATACTTATATAGGCATTATTAAAAAAATTATAGAAAAATATGAGCTTGAAAAATATGATAATTTAAAAACTCAAAGCCCACTTATCAAAAGGTAAAATTTCAAATTTAACCCCTTGCTCAAAAAAATTCTCTTCATTAGAAAGAGTGATAAAAAATATATGAAAAATATCAAATTCCAATGCTTTGGGTAATATTTTTTTAGCTTTAAGTTTTAATAAATCTATATCTAAAGTAGGACTTGCTATAAAAGCTATTTTGGATTCTTTTAAATAAAAAGTGAAAAATTTATTAAAATAAATATCTTCTTTAAATTTAAATAATTCATTTAAAATAAGGTTTTCAAAAAGCTTCTTAAAATCTTTTTCTATACAAAAAGCATTTTTAAAAGCAAA
Source organism: Campylobacter sp. 2018MI34 (assembly GCF_016598975.1). NCBI lineage: Bacteria > Pseudomonadati > Campylobacterota > Epsilonproteobacteria > Campylobacterales > Campylobacteraceae > Campylobacter > Campylobacter sp. 2018MI34. The sequence continues at coordinate 106 of NZ_JAENKS010000018.1, read as the reverse complement.
ATCTTGAAAATAAATTTTTTTTAAAGCCTTACTATCATGCATTACATTATAAATAATATATTCATTTTCTAATTTTTTAATACTTTTATATACACTATCATTTGAA
>NZ_JAENKS010000186.1:0-419 GCF_016598975.1 Campylobacter sp. 2018MI34 | reverse complement strand
AATCTGTACAATATTATCATTACCATCGGGTATCATCTGCCCGGAGATATAATAATCGGGGCGTAATTGATCCATGAGCTCAAGAATATCCTTAACACTGCGGCAGTTCTTCGTAATGGTCACCGGCAGCACGCTCAGGCCAAAGGGCGCATACTGCGATAATCCCTTCACGATAGAGTAATGCAGACTCTCGGATTGAACCTGATCCTGCATCTGAAAAGGAAGTATCGCCAATGTATGAGTCGTAGGTTGCGGCGCTGGCGGAGACACCACTACGACCGGACGATTAAACCGATAGCCCTGTCCGTACAGTGTTTCAATGTAACGATGCTCTTTATCTTCCGACAGAATACGTCGTAAGGCATAAATACAGCGGGTAAGAGATTCTTCGTTAACTTCCGCGTCGCCCCATACCTGGT
>NZ_JAENKS010000185.1:0-420 GCF_016598975.1 Campylobacter sp. 2018MI34 | reverse complement strand
CTCCTCCGAAGAGCGAGTGCCCGGAGACCCGTCAAGGTGTCCCCTTGTCAACGATTTGGGGCCGCCGGCCCGCTATTCAAGGGGTATCCGGCCATCGCCACAGGCCATAGGCTGCGCTAAGCTTGGGACCCTCTCAAAAGCTCCGCGCTCAACGCGGGGGCCAAAAAGCCAGAAGAACAATGACCCTGGTCGCTGAAGCAAGACGATCCGGTGAGCCCATGACCGCCGGGTCCCGCCCGATTAGCTCCTCTACGGCCCAGCCGATTCCGCCCGAGCGCCTGCCCTTCAGCGGCTGGCTGCTGCGCTCCGGGCTCTATTCGATGACCTTGGGCGGGCGTAGCCCGCGTACTTTCTTCGCCGTGGCTCCCGATTCGTGGCCCGGCGACGCCGTGGTCGGCATGCGGCTGGTCGCCGGCGAGC
>NZ_JAENKS010000184.1:0-420 GCF_016598975.1 Campylobacter sp. 2018MI34 | reverse complement strand
GCGTCACCTGTTCGGGTATAAATCGCCATAACCACCCCTTAACGCGAAAGCGTATCTACAATGCCGACAACGGCGAGGTCGATGGCCTCATTTGGCCCGGAAAAAACGTGCCTGGCGCTGGAGCCGCCGCTGAGCAAAACCAGTTCGCCGACGCCCGCGCCGACGGAGTCCACGGCCACTTCATCGCCGGAGGTAGGCGAGGCGGGGAGTTCGCCATCGGCGCTGACCCGACGCACCAGCAGCAGCTTTTTCCCAATCAAAGAAGGTGATTTTTGCGTGGAGACAACCGCGCCCGTGACTCGTGCCAGATGCATGATTTACTCCTGCTTAATTAATTGAATATTCCGCGCATTGGCCGCGTCACGCGCCATGGCGGTCACGATGCATTTGCGGTGGACAACCACACGCCCCCGGCTTAGC
>NZ_JAENKS010000183.1:0-421 GCF_016598975.1 Campylobacter sp. 2018MI34 | reverse complement strand
CCAATACCCTGTGCCTTGTCTGGGGTTATGTTGGTCGAATAAATATCCCCCACCGGAGTAGGAAACTTTTTGCCCCCCGCCATCGCCGCACCACCTTCAGCGGTATGACAGGCGACGCAGTCTGAAATTCGCGCGATGTATTCACCGTTAGATTCAGCAGCGCTTACCGAAGCGGTAAATAAACAGGCGGCGAGAATGGTTACGTTACGCATAGATCACCCCATATCCTTGAGTTCATTAACCGCACGCCATGCCTGATCGATTGCTGTGTGGGCATAAGCACTCCAGTCAGAATCGGAGTTAGCGATGGCAATGCGACCGACTGGCTGACGCGCCCGCTCGATAATTTCTGGCATTTTATCCATATCATCGAACAGTGAATTGGCGTAGTACGCATAGCCATGCGCCCAGCGGTTAACGG
>NZ_JAENKS010000182.1:0-422 GCF_016598975.1 Campylobacter sp. 2018MI34 | reverse complement strand
GCCTTGCGGAACGTTTCTTCCTGGCTTGCCAGTGGTTCCTCGCCCGGGGCGAAGAGGGCGTAGAGGAAGTTCTGCGGCGCGGAGTTCTCCTCCAAGCGGCGCACGAGGTAGGACACGGCGACGTCGAAGTCATCCGCGTGGACCACCGGGGTGTAGAGGATCTGGCGGCCCTCGTAGACCTTGCGCACGGCTGCTTGCTGCGCCGGGGACATGCCCTGCAGCATCTCAGAATCCAGCATGTGCAGCACGCCGCGCTTTACGCCGAGCTCGTAGGCCATAGCGGCGGTGTACAGGTTGTGGCTGGCCACACCGATGCGGATGCAGTCCGCGAATTCCTCCTGCAGGATGTAATCCAGCAGGCGGTAGTAGTTAGCGTCAACGTCCAGCTTGTTGGTGTAGGTAGCCAGCGGCCAGTCGTGGAC
>NZ_JAENKS010000181.1:0-423 GCF_016598975.1 Campylobacter sp. 2018MI34 | reverse complement strand
AAGGAGGGCCTTGCCAATCTCGCCCAGGCGATCACCTCGCCGGGTGACATCGTGCTGGTACCCAACCCGAGCTATCCGATCCATCCCTACGGCTTCATCATCGCCGGCGGCTCGATCCGCCACATCCCGGTGCCGGGCTCGACCTCGCTCGCGGAGTTCCTGCCGGCGCTCGAGCGCGCCGTGCGCTATGCGGTGCCCAAGCCGATCGCCCTGGTGCTGAACTATCCGTCGAACCCGACGGCGCAGATCGTCGACCTCGATTTCTATGCCGCGATCGTCGACTTCTGCCGACGCCAGGGCATCTGGATCCTGAGCGATCTCGCCTATGCCGAGATCTACTTCGACGGCAATCCGCCGCCGTCGGTGCTGCAGGTGCCGGGCGCGCGCGACATCGCCATCGAATTCACCTCGATGAGCAAGACC
>NZ_JAENKS010000180.1:0-423 GCF_016598975.1 Campylobacter sp. 2018MI34 | reverse complement strand
CCGTAGACCAGACCTTCACGTAATGCGCCGCCGGCCAGGGTCATGCATTGAATGTTCAGTTCGGTGAAAATAGCAATCAGAATGGCCAGCCCGCTGGGGAAAACCAGCGCACGTTCCAGCGTTAACCCTTCGATTTCGAGCTCTTCCAGACGACCGCAGTGAATGGCACGCTGCTTAAGCTGCTGAAGTTTGGCCAGCGTAATGCGCTCATCCATGCCCTGCGCCATCATGATTTCCTGCAACGCCTGGACGGTGCCAGAGGCACCAACGCAAACTTTCCAGCCATGAAAACGCAGTTTGTCGGCGACCGGGCGCAGAACTTCGCGAGCGGCTTTCTCGGCCTCGTCAAAGTTTTCCTGTGCCAGATTACGATCGGTAAAATAGCGTTCGAGCCAGGTGACGCAGCCCATTGACAGGCTGAAC
>NZ_JAENKS010000179.1:0-423 GCF_016598975.1 Campylobacter sp. 2018MI34 | reverse complement strand
TGATATAGGCGTGCAGCAGCAGAAAAGCCAGTGGCGCGGTCAGAAAGATCAGGCGCGGAATGCCGGACAAGAAATGGAACATCGCGTTGAGGTAGCACAGCCGCTGCGCCAGTTTTAAGCCTTTACCAAACAGAGGGTTATCGAGGCGGAAAATTTGCACCATGCCCCGCGCCCAACGAATACGCTGCCCGATATGCGCCGACAGGCTTTCCGTCGCCAGCCCCGCCGCCTGCGGAATGCGCATATACGCTGAGGTATAACCTCGCCGGTGCAGCCGGAGCGAAGTATGCGCATCTTCCGTCACCGTCTCAACGGCGATACCGCCAATCTCATCCAGCGGCTTACGGCGAATCACCGCGCACGATCCGCAAAAGAAAGTGGCATCCCACATCTCGTATGCCGTCTTCTGCTTGAAAAAAAAAA
>NZ_JAENKS010000178.1:0-423 GCF_016598975.1 Campylobacter sp. 2018MI34 | reverse complement strand
CCATTCTCAGGATTAATATAGGCAGGAACAAGCAAACCGATTTCATTATAGTAATGAAGCGTTTTTATCGTCACACGACAGATCTTTGAAAACAGCCCTATTTGATACATAAAACCATCTCCCTGAATGAGTATGTGGACCTTACAGTCTTACCTTACAGGAGAGTCAACAACAAACTGACGCATCTTATGTTGAGCCCTCATGACCACCAGTAACCTGTACTATGCCCATTCTCCAGACTCTATGATGCAGAAAGTGAATTACAGGGGGCTATCTGACAGCAATCCCTGCCTGAATGCATAAAGCAAAAGAGTAAACAGTACCTTTTTTGAACAAAAAAGATTGACATCACACCACCGAACTAGTTTACTGATACAAAATGTAAACAGACAGGTATCGAATTATGACATTCTCAATGATGAC
>NZ_JAENKS010000177.1:0-423 GCF_016598975.1 Campylobacter sp. 2018MI34 | reverse complement strand
CGGTATCGCTCCAGGTGCCAACATCGGTGACGAATGCGCACTGTTCGAAGCCACCCACGGGACTGCACCGAAGTACGCAGGCCAGGATAAAGTGAACCCGGGTTCCGTTATCCTCTCTGCTGAAATGATGCTGCGTCACATGGGCTGGACCGAAGCGGCTGACCTCATCGTTAAAGGCATGAGCGGCGCGATCAACGCGAAAACCGTAACCTACGATTTTGAACGTCTGATGGAAGGCGCTAAGCTGCTGAAATGCTCTGAGTTTGGCGACGCGATCATCGAAAACATGTAATCCAGTTACTGGGTTAAACAAGAACGGGAGCCTGATGGTTCCCGTTTTTTTATTCTCTTATTCACTGTCATCACAATGAGTTAGCAAAATCTCCCTCAGAAATGTTCCTTCCTTTCACGCGGTATGTTTAC
>NZ_JAENKS010000017.1:0-28227 GCF_016598975.1 Campylobacter sp. 2018MI34 | reverse complement strand
TTTTATTTAATTCTAGTAAAATATTTTCATTTTGTTTTAATAATAATTTTTGATTATTAATCATAGAGACTAATTCTTGATTTTCTTGACTTGTATTATTATTTTTTTTAATAATGCTTTGAAATTCATAATTTAAATTTTGATTATATTCTTTGGTTATTTTATTTTCTTTATAGGATGAATAATTTTTTAAAAATAAAATTGCCAAAGAAAAACAATAACATAATAAGAAAAAAATAATAATTTTAAGATAAGGAGTAAAATTCGTTTTTGTTATTTTAATAAAATTTGCATCATTATTAAGATGTTTTTGTGCTAAAACGCTTAATTTTTCTAAGCTATTTTCTTTTAAGATGTTTTCTAAATTCAAAAAAGAAATGTCTATATGTTTTACTAAAAATTGACTAAATTTAAATTTATCATTATAAAAAATAAAAATTTGAGTTTTGTAATATTTTAAAAGCTCTAAAACACGACCTTGCTCAAAGAGAATTTCATAAAAAAGTTTTTCTTTTTCATTTTGATTTTTTAAGCTTATGTCTTCAAGACTAAATTGGGGTAAATTTTTGATCGCGTGTAGATTTCCATTTTGGTAAAAAGTTAAAAAAGTAAAATTTTCATTAAAATTTATAAGTGCAAAATTTGATTCTTTAATTAATTTTTCATCAAATAATACTTTAAAAAGTAAAGGTTCTGGATAGCAAAATTTAAAAGATTTTAAATTTTCTACCAAAGTAAAAAAAATATGATAAGTATTGTTTTGCTTGATGAAGCTCATTTGATATTTAAAAGCGGGGGTGAGATTTAATTCTTTTGTAGTGTTAATAAATAATAAATCGTTATCAAATTCTCCTTGTTTTTGGGTATAAATTAATTGATTAAAAGGGATAAAAGTAATTTGATTTTTAATCTTCTTCATTTAAGAGCTTTTTTATAAAATTTTCATCTTTTTGCCAATTTTTTTTAATTTGAATAAAAAGTTTTAGTAAAACTTTTTTTTGGGAAAAATTTGAAATTTTAATTCTTGCGTCTTTGCCTATCCTTTTTATTGTTTTGGCTTCTTTTCCTATAATCATAGCTTTATGAGAGTTTGTATCTGTAATAATATCTGCTTCAATAATTAAAATTTCATTCTTATCTTTGAATTTTTTTATAAGAACTTCACTACAATAAGGAAGTTCTTCGCTCAAATTTTCATATATAGCTTCTAAAATAAAATCTCTATAAATATCTTTTTCATTACTTGTGGTTAAAAATTGAGGATCATAAAAATATTCGTGTTCTGGTAAATATTTAACGATTTCATCTAGAAGAATTTTTTTGTAAGATTTTTTCTTTGAAGAATAGGGAATAACAGCTTTAAAAGTGTTAAATTGATTATATTCGTTTAATTTTTGCAATAATTGTATATTGTTTGCTAAATCGACTTTATTAATGACCACAATATGTGGTACTTTAGGATTTAAATTTAAAAAATCTTCATAATCATTTATTGGATCAAAAATACTTGCTACAAATAAAATAACATCACAATCACTAATGGATTTAATAGCACTTTGAATTAACATTTGATTAATTTTTTGAGAGCTTTTATGAAGACCTGGAGTATCCACAATAATGATTTGATCATTATTGTGCATTAAAATAGCTTTTATTTTGCGTCTTGTTGCATTTTGTTTGTGAGAGACTATGGTAATTTTTTCTTCAAGTAAAGAATTGATTAAAGTGCTTTTTCCAGCATTAGTTCTACCAACAACACTCACAAAGCCTGATTTCACAAAATATACCTTGCTAAATCTTTATTTTCTATTACATTTTCCAATTTTTCTTTAACCATATTTTTATCTACTATAAATTTTTTACCAGCATACAAATCAGCCTCAAAACTTAAGTCTTCTAAAAGTTTTTCTATAACTGTATGCAAGCGTCTTGCTCCTATGTCTTGCATTTCTTCGTTAGCTTTTGAAGCAATTTTTGCTATTTCTTTTATCGCTTCATCTTCAAATTCAAGTTCTAATTTTTCAGTTTTTAAAAGTTCTATGTATTGTTTTAATAATGAGTTTTTAGGTCGTGTTAAGATTTCATAAAGAGCCTTATCATCTAAACTATCAAGCTCTACTCTTAAAGGAAAGCGTCCTTGAAGCTCAGGAATTAAGTCGCTTGGTTTGCTTAAATGAAAAGCTCCTGCAGCAATAAAAAGAATATGATCTGTTTTTAAGGTTCCAAGCTTTGTTTGAACACTACTTCCTTCGACTATAGGAAGTAAATCTCTTTGAACTCCTTCTTTGCTAGGATCTTGCCTACTTGAATTTCCACTTGAAATTGCTATTTTATCAATCTCATCAATAAATATAATCCCTTCATTTTCTGCTCTTTTTAAAGCTTCATTTTTGATACTTTCTTGATCAAGTATTTTATCACTTGCTTCATTTTTTAAAGCATTTTTAGCATCTTTAATTTTCATTTCTTTTTTTACTTTTTTACTTCCAACTCCAATGACTTTGACTATATCTTGCATTGCACCCATTTCAGGTGGGAGATTTGGGTTAGTATCAAACATATTTTGAGAAATTTCTATTTCAATCATACTTTCATCAAGATCTCCATTTTTAAGTTTAGTTCTCATTTTTTCAAAGCTATTTTTATATTCTTCTTGTTTTTCATCACTAACCCCTTTTGGCAAAGGAGGTAAAAGTTTTTCTAAGATTTTATCTTCTATAAATTGATTAATTTTTTCTTGATTTTTTTCTCTATATTCATTCTTGACTAAATTTAAAGCTGCATTAGCTAAATCTCTTACCATACTTTCAACATCGCGTCCAACAAAGCCAACTTCTGTATATTTACTTGCTTCAATTTTAATAAATGGAAAGCCCATCATTTTAGCCAATCTTCTTGCAATTTCAGTTTTTCCAACCCCAGTTGATCCGATCATAAGAATATTTTTAGGCATAATATCATCTTGAAGATCTGGACTCAATTGCATTCTGCGGTAACGATTTCTTAGAGCAATAGCTATAATTTTTTTTGCATTTTTTTGACCAATAATATAATCATCTAAAAAATGGACAATTTCTTTAGGGGTTAAATTCATTCTTTATCCTTTATGCAATAAGTTTTAATATTTGTATTGGTATAAATACAAATTTCTCCAGCGATTTGAAGGCTTGATTTTACAAGTTCTTCTTCATCTAAATCACTATGCTTTGCTAAGGCTCTAGCAGCTGATAAAGCATAGTTTCCGCCACTTCCAATAGCTGCAATTGCTCCATCTTCTGGTTCAACTACATCTCCAGTTCCTGAAAGCAAAAATATATGCTCTCTATCAAGTACTAGCATCATTGCTTCTAATTTTCTTAAAAATTTATCTTTACGCCATTCTTTTGAAAAATCAATTGCAGCCTTTAAAAGATCTCCTTTGGAACTTTGAAGTAAATTTTCAAACATATCAAAGAGATTAAAAGCATCAGCCGTACTTCCTGCAAAGCCAGCTAAAACTTTTCCATTGTTAAGTTTTCGAATTTTTACAGCATTTGCCTTTAAAACTGTATTACCAAAACTTACTTGTCCATCACCACCAATAACAGATTTATTTTTTCCTTTGTAAGCTAAAATTGTAGTTGCGTGAAACATTATTCAGCCTTTACATTGATGTTAAATTGAGCGTGAATGCTGTGTCCTAATTTTAAGCTAACGCTATGCAGTCCTAAATTTTTTATTGTATCGCATTCTAAAGTTTTTTTATCAATTTCAATATTTTTTTGTTCTTTTAAAGCATGTGCTATTTCATCTTTGGTAACTCCACCAAATAAATTTCCATTTGCTCCGACAGGTTTTGCAATTTCAATAGTAATTTTGCTTAATTCTTCTTTTAATTTTTCTAAATTTGCTAATTCAAATCTTAAATTTTCAGCTTCTTTCTTTTTTTGAGCTTCATACTTTCTTAAAACTTCCGTTGTAGCTAATTTAGCATAACCTTTTCCTATAAGAAAGTTTTGTCCATATCCATCTTTTACTTCTTTTACTTCTCCTGCTTTACCTAAACTTTTTACATCTTTTATCAGTAAAACTTTCATAAAATATTCCTTAATATTTAATTTTTAACAATAATAGAGTAAATTTTATTATTTTTCCCTTTAAAATCTACTTTTTAATCTTTAATCTGTATTTTATGGATAAATTTTTAAATATAAGCATTTTTTGTTCCAAAATATATTTTTTTTGATATAATTTAAATTATGAGAATAGATAAATTTTTAAATGTGGTAAATATTACAAAAAGACGTGCTATTTCTGAAGATATGTGCAAAAATGGTGTGGTTTTTATCAATGGGAATGTAGTTAAGGCAAGTAAAGAAGTAAAAGTCAATGATATAATTTCTTTGCATTTTAATAGTGGAATTCAAAATTATAAGGTTTTAGCTATTCCTACAACTAAAAATATTCCCAAAACATCACAAAATGAGTATGTAAATAAAATATGCTAGAAATAATTTTAAAACAAAATGAACTTAATAAGCTTTTTGAGTATCTACCTAAAGAAGGTGTGATTTTACTCAAAGGTGATTTAGCAAGCGGAAAAACAACTTTAGTTAAAGAATATGTAAAATATTTAGGCGTTAAAGATTTAGTAGATTCTCCTACCTTTTCAATAATGCAAAAGTATTTTAATAATCAATACACAATTTATCATTATGATATTTATCAAAAAGGTTTTAAATCTTTATTGGATAATGCTTTGATAGAAAATTTTTTTGAAAATGCTTTGCATTTAGTGGAATGGGGTGATGAAAATTTAAAAAAATGCCTTGATCGCTTTGGAAAGAAAAGTCTTTTTGTAGAAATTGAACCATTTGAAGATAAGAGAAAGTATAAAATTTATGAGTAAGCTAGAAATTCTTAATTTGGAAAAAATAATCAAAAAAACCAAAATTATTCATAGTGTTTCTTTGGAGTTAAATAGTGGAGAGGTTGTTGGCCTTTTAGGCCCTAATGGAGCTGGAAAGACAACAACTTTTTATATGATTTGTGGATTAATTGCGCCAAGTAGCGGTCAGGTTTTACTTGATTCAAAGGATATTACAAAAGAACCATTAAATAAAAGAGCCAGAGAAGGTATTGGTTATTTGCCACAAGAAAGCAGTATTTTTAAAGATTTAAGTGTAGAGGATAATCTACTTTTGGCAGCACAGATTTTTTACAAAGATAAAAAAATTTTAAAAGAAAGAGTAGAGCAAATGCTAGAGCTTTTAAGTATAGAGCCTATTCGCTTAAGAAAAGGATTAAGCCTTAGTGGAGGAGAGAGAAGAAGGTGTGAGATCGCAAGATCTTTAATATGCAATCCTAAATTCTTATTACTTGATGAACCTTTTGCTGGTGTTGATCCTATTGCTGTTGCTGAAATTCAAAATCTAATCAATGAGCTTAAAAATTTAAATATTGGTGTTTTAATTACCGATCATAATGTAAGAGAAACTTTAGCAATTTGTGATAGGGCTTATGTAATTAAATCAGGTGCATTATTGGCTAGTGGTAGTGCTAAAGAAATAGCACATAATAAAGATGTAATCAAGCATTATTTAGGGACAGAGTTTAAGCTCTTAGATTAATGTTAAAACAAAAATTAGCTCCAAAAAATAAACTTTCTCAAACTTTAAGAAGTTGGTTGCCTATTTTACAAGCAAATATTGAAGATTTAAAAGAAAGCTTAGATGATTTTAGCAAAGAAAATCCTTTTATTAGTGTTAAGGAAAATATCAATTCTCAAACTAATAGCAATAAAAATTATATGGATTATTTTTATAAAAATTCTATTCAAGCACAAAATATTCAATATATGGCTATAGCACAAAAAAGTGTTTATGAACTTTTAAATGAACAAATTACTCCTCCTTTATTTCCTACAGAAAAATCTCAAAAAATAGCATATAAAATTATAGAATGTTTAAATCATGAAGGATATTTTGAATTTGATGAAGAGCTTTTAAAAGAATGGAGTCAAGATGAAATTGAAAATATAAGATTAAGATTTAAATTTTTAGATCCTATAGGAGTTGGAGCAAAAGATTATAAAGAGGCATTTTTATTTGCTTTAGATAATTTAGATATTGATGATGAACTTTATGAATTTTGCAAAATTTTAATTAAAGATTTTGAAAATATAGGTTCTTATACAAAAGAAAAATTTTATAAAGAAGCAATAGTTTTGATCAAAAAATTTAGCATACCTCCTTTTATTGAATATTTTGAAGATAGCAAACAAATAGTTCCTGATATTTTTATTTTTAGAGAAAATGATGAAATAAAAGTTAAAATAAATGATGAATATTATCCAGAAATATCTTTAGAAACCGATGGAATGAACCACGATTTTTTGAGTGCTTATATCAAGGAGGCTAAAAATTTAATTGATGCTTTGGCTATGAGAAAAGCTACTCTTTATAAGATTGGTCTTATGATAGTAGAGTATCAATATGATTTTTTCTTAGGCAAAGAAATTAAACCTATGACTTTAAAAAATATCGCAGATGACTTAGAACGTAATACTTCTACTATATCAAGAGCAATTGCAAATAAATATTTAAGTTGTGAAAGAGGTCTTATACCTTTAAAAGATTTTTTTACTGTTGCCTTAGATGAAAATGGGGAAACTTCAAATACAAGTGTGAAAGAATTTATTGTAAATTTAATTAAAAACGAAAACAAAAAAAAGCCTTTGAGTGATCTTAAAATTTTAGAATCAATACAAGAAGAATTTAAAATTGATATAGGAAGAAGGACAATTACAAAATACAGAAAACAACTTAATATTGGAAGTTCTAGCGAAAGAAAGAAGATTTATGAGCTTGAAGGTGCTAAATAATCTTTAGATTATTTAAGCACAGAAATGATTTTAGCTGCGTCATTTAAACCACAAACTATACTAGCACCATTTTTTGTTGTTATATCTCCTGCAAGAAATATTCCTTTAATATTACTTTCTTTATTTTCATTAATCAAAGGAATTCCTTTATCATCAACACTAACACCACATTTTTGTAAAAAATCAACAGGGGTTGAACCGCCAATAGCGTAAATTATACGATCATAAATTTCAAAGGTCCCATCATTAAATTTTACTTTTGCTTTTGAATTTTCATCTTCTATTTCTATGATATCAATACCTAATTTTAATAATAATTTATTTTGCTTTGCTGCATTTTCTACATCATTTAAATTAGTATCATTTAATCTTGTAAATTTATCTTTTCTATAACAAAGGCAAACTTGATTTTTATTTACTAAATCAACAGCATATTCTGCTGCAGAATTTCCTCCTCCAACAATAAGAATTTTTTCATTATTTTGAACGCTATTAGCATTAAAATTAATTATTTTAGTAAGCGTAGGAGGTAATTTATAATCAGGTTTGTTAGGTTTGCCCATTCTTCCTATGGCTATAATAATATTTTGACATTCATAAGTGTTTTTAGAAGTTGTTACTATAAAACTTTCTTTATCTTGTTTAACGCTTTCTACCTCACTTGAAAATTCTATATTAATATTATGCTCTTTTATTAAAGATTCAAAAGCTTCTATAGTGCTTTCTTTTGTGCCATCTTCAAAAGGAATATGACTATAATTTTCTCCTTCTAAACCTTTATAAGCTTTATCAACTCTTTTTCCATCTTTATAAAATTGTCTTAGAGTTTGGCAAATTTCTTTGGTTTTTTCAAGAATTAAAACTTTTTTATTTTTTAATTTAGCTTCTATGGCACATCCTATTCCAGCTGGACCGGCACCAATAATAATTAAATCTAATTTTTCCACTCTTTTCCTTTTTCATTGAATATTTTTGTATAATTTAACAAGTTTTTTGTAAATAAAGGGTTAAAGAATGAGAAATTTTATTCAAAATATCAAAAAAAACTCCCAAAAGCTTTATGATTTAAATCCTCAATTGAAAGAAAATATTATCTTAGAGTTTGCACAAATTTTAAAAGAAAATTCTGATTTTATTTTAGAAGAAAATTTAAAAGATTTGCATGATTTTAAAAAAGATGATGCCTTAAAAGATAGGCTTTTATTAAATAAAAATCGTTTGAAGGATCTTTGTTTGAGTTTAGAGCAAATTGCTTATTTACAGGATCCTATCGGAAGTATTATAGAAGGCTGGGTTAATGAAGATGGATTATTGATTCAAAAAATAAGAATTCCTATAGGTCTAATTTGTGTTATTTACGAAGCAAGACCCGCTTTAAGTGCTGAGATTATAGCTTTAATGCTTAAGAGTTCTAATGCTTGTATTTTAAAAGGGGGAAGTGAGGCAAAAAATACCAATACAGCTATTTTTACGCTTATAAATAAAGTATTAAGCAAATATCATTTAGGCGATTGTTTTTCTATGTTTTTTAATAAAGATGATGTATATTCTATTTTAAAAATGGATGACTTAATTGATGTTATTATTCCAAGAGGAAGCTCTAAAATGATACAAGAACTTTCTAAAAATACTAAGATTCCTCTAATAAAGCAAGATAAAGGTTTATGTCATATTTTTGTTGATTATAATGCTAATTTAGAAGAAGCTTTAAAAATTGTTATAAATGCAAAATGCCAAAGAGTAAGTGTTTGCAATGCTTTGGAAACTTTATTAGTGCATAAAAGTATTGCTAAAGATTTTTTTAATTTGCTCATTCCTAAACTAAAAGAATTTAAAGTTAAAATTCATACACATAAAAATGCATTATCATTTTTTGAGAATTCAAATTTAGAATTTGCCTTAGCTAGTGATGAAACTTTTTATACAGAATGGCTTTCTTATGAATTAAGTATTAAGATAGTAAATGATTGCCAAGAAGCAATAGAACATATCAATAAATATAGTTCTTCTCATTCAGAAGCTATACTTTCTAATGATTTTAATAATATAGAAAAATTTAAAAAAACTATTCAATCAGCTTGTGTATATATAAATGCTTCAACGCGTTTTAGTGATGGGTCTAAGTTTGGCTTTGGAGGAGAAGTTGGAATTTCTACCAATAAACTTCATGCTAGAGGCCCTATGGGTATTAATGAAATCTGTACTTATAAATATATTATTAACGGGCAAGGACAAATTAGAAACTAAGCGTAGTAAAATTATAAAAATTTTACTACTTCATTAAAGCTAAAACGACTTTTAGTTGGAATTTTTTCTTCATTACTAATTCCTAAGGCTACAATTAAAGTAGCACTTTCTTTTTTAGGATTTAGATTTAAATAAGAATTTAATTTGTCTTGATTAAAACCTCCTATGGTACAAGAGTTTATTTTTAAAGCATTTGCTGCATAAAGTATGCTTGTTAATGCTATATAAGCTTGTTCTCTTGAGTAAGCAATTTTTTGTTTTTCATCTAAAGAGTCTAAAAAAGGCTTATAAGTATTTATTCTTTTTTCAATTTCTTCTTTTGGCATATTTCTTGATTTTAGTTTATTTTCAAAATATTCATCAAAATCAAATCTTGAAGTGATTATAATAAGTGCTGCAGCTGTTTTTACGTGATTTTGATGATTGGCAATTAAAGATATTTCCTCTAATTTCTTTTTATCTTGAATAACATAAAATTTCCAAGGTTCTAACCCTAAAGAACTCGGGCTTAATCTTGCTATTTCTAAAATTTCTTTTAAATCTTCTTCTTTAATTGTTTTATTGCTAAAATTTCTACAAGAATATCTTGTCATAAAAGGTTCTAGTTCTTTTTTCATTTTCTCTCCTTTATAAATTTAATCGTATAAAATTTATATTAAAATTCACATAAAATTTATTTTTGTTAAATAGAATTAATTTTATTTATTGAAGGTTTTAAATGAAATACAAAATTCTTTTTATCGTTTTATTTATAGGCATTATTTTTGGAATTTATTATGGTTTTTTTTATTCTAAAGATAAAATGCAAGTTGTAACTCAAAAAATTCAAAGGAGTAATATCGAACAAAGCATAGAAGCTGTTGGAAAAGTTTATGCTAAAGATCAAGTTGATGTTGGTGCACAGGTGAGCGGTCAGATTATAAAGCTTTATGTTAATGTTGGAGATAAAGTTAAACAAGGTGATTTGATTGCACAAATAGATAAAGATAAACAACAAAATGATTTGGATATTACAAAGGCTAAATTAGAAAGCACAAAAGCAAGTTTGGAAAGTAAAAAAGTTGCTTTTGATATAGCGGCTAAGCAGTATCAAAGAGAGCAAAAACTTTATGCTCAAAAAGCAACTTCTTTAGAAAGTCTTGAAACTCTTAAAAATAATTATTATACGCTTAAAGCAGATGTTGCGGATTTAAATGCACAAGTTATTCAGCTTGAAATCAGTCTTAAAAATGCTCAAAAAGATTTAGGATATACAACAATTAGAGCTCCAATAGATGGTTATATTATTAATGTTGCTGTTGATGAGGGGCAGACTGTTAATGCTAATCAAAGTACTCCAACTATAGTTAGAATTGCAAATTTAGACGAAATGGAAGTAAGAATGGAAATAGCAGAAGCTGATGTTAATAAAATAAAAGTAGGAACAGAAGTTAATTTTGCAGTATTAAGCAATCCGGATAAAAAATATCAAGCTTTAATCTCAAACATAGATCCAGCAGATACTGAAGTAAGTGATTCATCTAGCTCTTCTTCTAGTAGTTCATCTAGCTCTTCTTCTAGTAGTGCAATTTATTATTATGCCAAATTTTTTGTGCCTAATAAAAATAACTTTTTGCGTATTGGAATGAGTATTCAAAATGAAATAATTATTCAAAGTGCTAAAAATGTTATTGTGGTGCCTACTTATACAATTTATAGCGATGCTAATGGCTATTATGTTGAAATTTTAGAAAATAATGAAAAAGTAAAAAAATATATTAAACTTGGAATTCACGATGCTATAAATACCGAAGTTTTAGAAGGGCTTAATGAGAATGAAGAATTAATTATTTCTTTGGATTCTTTGGATAATGTAAAAAATATTAAAAAGATGAGAATGTAATGATATATCTTAAAAATATTTATAAATTTATAAATCAAACTTGTATTTTAGATAATGTCAGTTTAAGTATAGAAAAAGGCGAATTTGTAGCTATTATAGGTCAAAGTGGTAGCGGTAAAACAACTTTGCTAAATATTATTGGAACTCTTGATGAGCCAAGTAAAGGGAGTTATATTTTTGAAAACTATGAAGTAACTTTATTAGATAAAGAACAAAAAGCTAGATTAAGACGTGAAAAAATAGGTTTTATTTTTCAAAGATATAATCTTTTAAGTTTATTAAGCGCGGGTGAAAATATTGCTTTACCTGCTATTTATACTGGAAAAAAAGCATATCAAAGAAACCAAAGAGCAAAAGAACTCTTATCTAGCTTGGAACTAGATCACAAATTTGATTTTAAGCCAAATCAACTAAGCGGAGGACAGCAACAAAGAGTTAGTATAGCAAGAGCTTTGATGAATGGTGGAGATTTGATTTTAGCAGATGAGCCAACTGGAGCTTTAGATAGTAAAAGCGGAATTAAAGTTCTTGAGATTTTGCAAGAGCTCAATAAATTAGGTCATACTATTATTTTGGTAACACACGATAGGGGTATTGCTGCTAAAGCTGGAAGAGTTATAGAAATAAAAGATGGAAAAATTTTAAGTGATACCAATAAAAATACCAAAGAATTTAATGAAAAGCTAGAGCCTTTTTCACCAGAGATAAAAACATTTGATCTTTTAAAAAATCAGATTGCAGAGAGTTTTAAAATCGCTTTTACCTCTATTATTGCTCATAAGTTAAGATCAATACTTACAATGCTGGGAATTATTATAGGCATTGCGTCAGTTGTGTGTGTAATTGCTTTAGGACTTGGTTCTCAAGAAAAAATTCTTTCTTCTATTTCTAGACTTGGAACCAACACAATTGAAATTATTCCAGGTAAAGGATTTGGAGATTTAAGATCTGGCAAAACAAGATTTAATTTTAGTGATTTAAATACTTTAAGATCTTTAGAATATTTAGATGCAGTAGAAGCAAGATCTACGACTTCTGGAGTGGTAACTTATAAGAATATTTCTTTAAATGCAAGAGGCGAGGGAGTTGGTGTAAATCAGTTTAAAATTAAAGGTTTAGAATTAGAAGTAGGAACTTTACTTAGTGATGATGATATTAAAAATAGTTCTAATGTTGTTGTACTTGATTACAACGCTAAAAAGAATATATTTAAAAATGAAAATAGTAAAGATATTTTAGGTCGTATTATTATTTTTAAAGATCAACCTTTTAAAATTATAGGAGTCTTAAAACAAGATACAAATAAATTCTTTGAAGATAATACAGTACGTCTTTATGTGCCTTATACAACTTTAATGAATAAGCTAACCGGAGACAGAAATTTAAGAGAAATCATAGTAAAAGTTAAAGATAGTGTAAGTTCTTCCTTAGCCGAAAGTGCTGTTGTTAGAATTTTAGAGATTAAGCGTGGAAATAAAGACTTTTTTACTATAAATTCAGATAGCATTAAAAAGGCTATAGAAGAAAATCAACGCACTACAACCATTTTAACCGCATCTATTGCTATTATTGCTTTAATTGTTGGTGGTATAGGAGTTATGAATATTATGCTTGTTTCAGTGAGTGAAAGAACAAAAGAAATAGGAATCCGTATGGCAATAGGAGCTAGAAAAGAGGATATTTTAATGCAGTTTTTAATCGAGGCAATAATGATATGTTTGGTTGGTGCTGTTTTAGGGGTAATTTTATCCATAGCAATAGTTTTTTCTTTCAATGCCTTTAGCGTTGATTTTCCTATGATACTTTCGAGTGGATCTATTATTTTAGGTTTATTAAGTTCCATTTTTATTGGAGTCGTTTTTGGTTTTTTCCCAGCAAAAAATGCTGCTAATTTAAATCCTATCAATGCTTTATCTAAGGAATGAGATGAAAAATATAATATTTTTTTTCGTATTTATTTTTTTAAGTGCTTGTGCAACAAGTAATATTTCTATAGTGAAAGAAAAAACTCTTTCTCAAAACGAGTTAAAAGATTTAAATACCACAAAAGAATGGTGGAAATTATATGATGATAAAAAACTTGATGAGTTTATTTTTTTTGTATTAGAAAATAACACCGATATTAAGGTGGCTAAAACAAATTTTTTAATGGCATTATCAAGAGCTGATTTAATCAATTATGATTTATATCCAACCTTAAGTGCAAATTTAGGTTTTTCAAGTTCAAGAAATTTAAATCAAGGAATTCACTCAAATAATTTTTCAAATTCTTTAAATTTAAACTATGAACTTGATATTTATTCTAAGATTTCTGATGAGGTTAATGCAAGAGAATTTGATGCAAGAGCTAGTGCATATGATCTAGAGAGTTTAAAATTAAGCATTATTAATTCCACGATTAATAATATTTTTGAATTAGCTTATTTTAATGATGTTAGCATTCTTTTAAAAGAATATATCCTAAATTTAGAACAAATGAAAAATCTTTATAATTTTAAATACGAACTTGGAAAAATCGAAAATCTTGATTTATTAAATATTGATCAAAGTTTATTAAAAGCAAAACAAAATTTACTTTCCAATGAACAAAATAAAGAATTATTGCTTAAAAATCTAAAAGATCTTATAGGAAAACAAGAAGGTTTTGCTTACCTTGAATATTTTAAGAATTTATCTCTTAAAGATTTTAAAAATTTAAATGTAAATTTTAATATTCCTTTAGATGCTTTATTTTATAGACCTGATGTTTTAGCTAAATTAAATAATTTAAAAGCAGCATTTAAAGATTATTCTAGTGTAAAAAAATCTATGTTTCCTGCTATTTCATTAGGTGCAGGTTTTAGTGGAAATGATGCAAAATTTGATGATAGTTTTAAATTTTCTTTTTTAGATGGTAATATTAAAATTTCTCTTCCTTTTTTAGATTATGCAAGGTTGAAGAAAAATATCAAAATTTCTGAGTATTCTTATGAAATTTTAGTTTTTGAATATGAGCAAGTCTTACAAAGCGCTATTAATGAATTTGTGTATTATTCTAAAAATTATGAAAATACTATTAAAATATTAAATAATCTTGAAAAAATAAATTTAAAACAAGAACAAATTACTAAGGCTTATTTGCAAAAATATGAACTAGGAAAAAGCGAACTTAAAGATTATTTAGATGCCAAAAATAGCTTAAATTCTTCATTGCAAGAATATTTAAGAGCTAAATTTAATCTTTTATCTGTTATTAATACTTATTATCAAATCATAACGATATATTATGATGATATCAATGAACAGCATTGAGAGTTTTTATAAGATCTTGATACATTTTTTTAGCCATAACTTCATAACCTTTGATGCTCAAATGAACATCTTTTAATGAAAGTTTTTGGCTTATCCAATAGTCTTTTCCTTTATTGTCTTTCATAAAACTATGCATATCAAAAATTAAAGCTTTTTCTTCTTTTGCTATCTCATAAAGACTTTTTCTTATGGCAAAAAAATGAGAATTAGGTTCTTTTATAGTTGGCGGAGAGATTATAATAAAAACTGCATTTTTATTAATTTGTTTTAAAATATGAATAAATTTTTTTAAATCATATTTAAATGTTTTTTTATCAAAATTATTATATAAAGCATCATTGGTTCCATAAGCAAGTATGATTAAATCTTGTTTTAAAATTTTAAGCTCTTCTTTGCTTACTTTTAAATTCCATTCTTTCCATAAATTACTTTTTGCTCCATTTATAGCAAGAGTATCTAAAAAAAGATTATTTTTATTTTTATTATAAATTATATATCCGCCAAGTTTTGCATCTTTAGCTAAAGCCGTAATTTTAAATGGAAAATCAAGCTCTATTTCTTTATAAGACCATTTATTTTTTTTACTTTTTAATTTATAGGTCTTATTATTTTCATCTTTAATCATAAAAGCATAATCATTAGATGGACTTTTAAAGATGAAACCTACATTAAATTTTTTAGAACTTAACTTTGTATCTATAACAATGTAAGCATTTTTTTTTAAGGCATTTGCTATAACCCCGCCTAATGGATAATTAATATTTTTAGAGGTTTGAGAGTTGAGAATTTCAAAATTTTTAAATTCATAAGTTAAATTTGAGTTTTGTTGATATTTTGGCTGGATAGCATAGACAAAACCTAATGCATTTGTTTTAAAAAATAAAGTTCTTAAAGTATTAGGAAAAAAGTCTGCAGCTATATGAGAATCTCCATAAATTCTGATTCCTAAATTTTTCTTTTCTTCGATTTTTTGTTTAAGCAATCTTAAAGATTTATTATCTGCATAATTGCTAATGCAATTTTTAGTATCTAATGAAATAGCATTTAAAAAAATACAAGAAAAAGCTATAAAAATAGAAATATTTTTAATCATTCTTATCCTTAATTTTTATATATTGCATAAGAAGTTCTGACATTTTTTTAGCACCTGTTGGAGTAAAATGAATTCCATCATCTGTTCTCATTTTAACACTTTTATTGTTTTCATTTATAATATAAGTTGAAAATTTATTTTCATAACTAAAAAATGTTTTAGTCGGAATAAAAATCTCATTATTGTTTGTTACAATATTTTCATAAATATTATTTAATATAATAATTTTTTTATTTAAATCTTCTTTTTTTACTGGAGGAATCTCATACCAAAATATTTTTACATTATATTTTTTAGCGATATTTATAAGCTCTTGTACTCTATGAGTATAAATTTGAAGCCATGATAAAGAATTAAAATGATGATAAATTCCATTTTTTTTGATATCCCAAGGATCATTTACGCCTAGCAAAATAACTAAATACTTGATATTAGGATTTTTTTGCAAAGTTGTTTGTGTAGTATTTGCCCAGTTAAAATATGATTTATAAGAAAGCCCTGTATTTTGTTTGCTAAGATTCATGGTTTTTATGCCTAAATTTTTTAAGTCTTTATTTAAAGCTACAGCAACCCCTTGCATTAAAGAATCTCCAATAAATAAAAAGCTATCTTTAGGATTTATATAAGTTATGGATTTTAAATTGTTTGTAGTATTGGTTTCTTGTATAATATTTGTTTTTATTTGTTCTAAATAATTTGAAGTGTTGAGCTCTTTTGAGTTATTATCTTCTAAAATATTATTATCAGTATCTAGATCTTCTTTAGATGTATTTTGTTGATTTATAATAATATTTTTAATCTCTTCTAATTTTACTTTTAAAGAATTTGCTTCTTTTAATATAGTATTTTGTGGATAAAAAATAAAATGATATTTTTGTTCTAAATAAGAACTTATGCTTTCATTCATCACTAAAACAACTAAGAAGAAACTGCAAAATAATACAAATAAAAATTTTAAAATATTCATTAAAAACTCGAGTAAATGAAATTTGGGATTTCGTTAGGAATAAAAGTAAAAATCAAAAGCAATAAAAAGGCTATTATAATTGGTTTTAATATTAGCGGGGTTACTTGTAAAATTTGAGTGCAATTCTTTTTATAATTGATAAAAGAAGGATAAACTATAAAAAGAATGAAAAAAATAATTAAAATATAAAAAGTTTTATAATCAGGAATTAAGTAGAAATTTTCATAACAAGCTTTTAAATATTCAAAGCTATCATCTAATTTAGAATAATAAAAAAATATCCAAGTAAAACATATAAAGTGAAAAGTTATAAATCTTGCTATAAAAGGAAATTTTTTAAGTTTAAAAGGCATTGCGTGATTGAATATCACTCCAAAACTATGCAATAAACCCCAGATAAAAAAATTAATTGTATTTCCATGCCAAATTCCAGAAAGACAAAAAGCAATTATGATATTTAAATAAGTTCTTAAATGACCTTTTTGATTCCCTCCTAAAGGAATATAAATATATTCTTTTATAAAATTAGAAAGACTTATATGCCATCTTGCCCAAAAATCTTTTAAATTAGTAGCCAAATACGGCATATTAAAATTAATAGGTAAATTAAATCCAAGCATTAAAGCAAAAGCACTAACTAAATCTATATATCCACTAAAATCGCAATAAATTTGTAAAGCATAGGCATAAATAGCACTTAAAAGTTCTAAAAAACTATAATTTTGAGGATAATCTAAAATTTCTTTAGAGTAAATTTCTAAATAATTTGCTAAAAACACTTTTTTAAAAATGCCAAAAAGTAATAAAACAAAAATAAGATCTATATTGTTAAAATCTCTTTTTTTAAAGATTTGATTAAAAAAGAATTCACTCTTCATTATAGGACCTAAAAGAAGAGTCGGAAAAAAGCTAAGATAAATAGCAAGATTGATAAAACTTTCAACTTTATGTTTTTTATAAACACTAACAAGATAAGTAATGGAATTGAAAGTATAAAAACTAATTCCTATTGGAAAAACAATATCAATACTTAAAAAATCTAAGCCTAAATAATTAAAAACAATATTTAAATCATCTTTAATATCTGAAAAATATTTAAAAAAACAAAGATTTAAAATAACAGATATAATTGAAATAAAAAG
Source organism: Campylobacter sp. 2018MI34 (assembly GCF_016598975.1). Classification (NCBI taxonomy): domain Bacteria; kingdom Pseudomonadati; phylum Campylobacterota; class Epsilonproteobacteria; order Campylobacterales; family Campylobacteraceae; genus Campylobacter; species Campylobacter sp. 2018MI34. The sequence continues at coordinate 10,743 of NZ_JAENKS010000017.1, read as the reverse complement.
AATATATTTTTTTTCTCTTGTAAAAATAAGCAAGGCAAAATAATGAATAAAAAAAGTATAAACTAATAAAATTAAAGCAAAATAAGGATTTATAAGAGTATAAACCAAATAGCTAAATAATAAAACTAAAATATTTTGTATTTTGTAATATTTTTTAAAAATCCAATAAATTATAAAAAAGGCCGATATTAAAATGCTAAATTCTAAAGAAAAAAAAGTCATTTTTATCGGCAAAATCGGAATTATTTTTTAGCTTGTGCTAAATTTTTTATATATTGATCTGCTAGATAAAGACCATTTCCATGATCTCCAATAAGCTTGATTTTATCAACTATACCTCTAAATAAAGCCTCTTCTTCATGTTGTTCGCTTACATACCATTGTAAAAAATTAAAAGTAGAATAGTCTTTATGTGCTAACATATGTTCAACTAAGGTATTAATTGATTTTGTGATAAATTGTTCATGCTCAAAAGTTTTTTCAAATACATCAAGTAAAGAAGAAAAATTTTGTTCAGGTTGTTTAATTTCTTTAAGATCAACATGAGAATCTGTTTCGTTTAGATAAGTAATTAAACGTTTTGCATGATCACTTTCTTCACTAGCATGATTAAATAAAAAAAGTCCAGCCCCATCAAGACTATTTTCATAACACCAAGAGCTCATGCTAAGATATAAATTTGCTGCGTACATTTCTTTATTTATTTGTTCATTAAGTAATTTTACAACTTCCTTAGAAAGCATTTTTATCTCCTTTTAAATTTTAAAAAGTATTTCTATAATGATATATTATTTTTTTAAAAATAAAATAAAACTTAAAAGGTTAAAAATAAAATTTTAAATATTTTTAAAATAAGATAATATTTTTTATCATAAATTTAAAACTTATAAAATAGGTTGATATGGTATGATAAATTACAATAGAGTTTTAGTTTAAAATAGCAAAACTTGCTTATAATATATTTTTGGTTAAGATTTATATAAAAAAAAGTATATTTTTATTAAAATCATATCTTTAAATATTTTTTAAGGATATGATTTGTTTAGGGAATTTTTAAAACTTAGCGAAGAGCCTTTAAAAAGCAAGATTAAGGATTTGTATTTTTCTAAGTTTAATTATGTAGGCACTAAGATTGATTTTTGTATCACTCAAAATTTAGGACTTTTGGGTGAAATTAATTTGCTTTGGGCTGAAGCTAAACAAGGAAAAAGCGAGCTTAAAAAGTCTTTTGTAAAACCTGTTTTTATCATAGAAAAATATAAATTTCATATAAGACAAATTCTAATTTTACTTTACAATGCAAGGGATAAGTATTATAAAATTTTATTTAATGATTTAAACACAGCCTTAAATGCTTTAGCTAAAAAGTTAGAGCCAAAAATTTATGAATACGGCTTTTTAAAAGAATAATCATGGCAAAAAAACAACTTTCTTTAACAAGACTTAGTATTCCTATATTTTGGGACTTGCTTTCTAAATATTTAACTGTGATTATAAATACCGCTATGGTATCGCATTATTCTAATTTTCTTGTGGGTGCCATGGGAGCTGGAAATCAAATTTTAGATCTTTTTATAACTATTTTTTCATTTTTAAGCGTAGGTTGTAGCGTAGTAATAGCTCAAGCTATTGGAGCAAGAGATCATATTTTAGCAAGAAAAGTGATCCATCAAAGCTTGTTTTTAAATGCGCTTTTAGGTTTTGTATGTGGAGCACTTATTTTATGGCATGGAGAATATTTACTTTATCTTTTAAAAATTCCACAAGAATTGCTTAAAGATAGTGAAATTTATTTACACATGCTTGCAATTTGTTTGTTTTTTGATGCTATAGGCATTGTTTTAGCAGCCATTGTAAGGGTTTATAATATGGCTTATTGGGTGATGCTTATAGGATTTTTAATGGATATAGTGGTAATTGGGGGAAATTATTATGTTTTACACTATACAAAATTAGAGCTTTTTGGAGTAGGGCTTAGTAATATTTTTGCACGTATTGTTGCTATAGTTGCTTTGCTTATCATACTTTTTTATAAACTTCAAATTCATCTTAAAATCAAAGAAATGATTAAACTTGAAAAAGAAGTTTTAAAAAAGGTTTTAAATATAGGTGGATTTTCAGCAGGAGAAAATCTTTTGTGGATAGTGCAATATACTATAGCTTTTGCTTTTGTAGCAAGCTTAGGTGAAGCAAGTTTAGCTGTACAAACGATTTATTTTCAAATTTCAATGCTTATTATGCTTATAGGACAAGCTACGAGTATAGCCAATGAAATCATAGTGGGAAAATTAGTCGGTGCTAGATATGAAAATATTGCTTATAAACACGCTTGGCGTGCTTTATATTTTAGTGTTATAGCGAGTGCTTTAGTAGCACTTTTAAATTATCTTTGTCAAGATTTTACTATGCAAGCTTTAGGTTTAAAAGAAGAATTAAAAAATTTAATGATACCCTTATTTGCTCTTTCAATCTTTCTTGAAATTTCACGCACTTTTAATATAGTCATGGTAAATTCTTTGCGTGCAAGCGGTGATGCGAAATTTCCATTTTTTAGTGGTCTTGTTTTTATGATGGGTGTATCTTTACCAGTAGGCTATGTGCTTTGTTTTTATTTTAATCTTGGAATTTTAGGTATTTGGATAGGTTTTTGTGCAGATGAGTTTTTGCGTGGAATGGTAAATTCATATAGATGGAAAAGTAAAAAATGGCAAGGCAAAGCTCTAGTTTAAAATCTTTTATTTATAAAAATGAGTGTTATTTTTATACTAAAAAACGTATAAAAAGTTTAAGATTGAGATTAAATGAAAAAGGCGAATTTATTCTTAGTATTCCTTATTTTTGCACTTTTAAAAATGTTTATGAATTTTTAGATAAATCAAGTTTTTGGATAAACGAAGCTAAAGAAAGATTTTACAAAAAAGCTTTAAAAAATGATGAATTAATTTTTTTAAGCAAAAAATATAAAATTATTTTTGATGAAAACACTAAAAAAACTTATTTTGATAAAGATAATATCATTACCCCAAATAAAATGAAACTAGATTTGTTTTTAAAACAAAATGCTAAAAAAATTTTTAGTTTTTATCTTAAAAAATGGTCTTTAAAAATAGGGGTTAATTTTACACATTTAAGCATTAAAAATATGAAAACACGTTGGGGATCTTGTAACCACAATAAAGCCTATATTAATTTAAATTTAAAACTTTTACAAAAGAGTTTAAAAGCTATTGAATATGTCATTTTGCACGAGTTAAGTCATATTAAATATCCAAATCATAGTAAAGAATTTTATGATTTTTTATACAAATTTATGCCAGACTTTAAAAAAAGAGAAGCGGAATTTAAAACAAATTAAGAAGGATAAAAATTGATTTTAGAATTTAAGTTTAATTATATAGGCGATAATGATGTTTTTGAGTATTTGCTTAATTTTTATGCAAAAGACTATATTTATGATATTTTAATAAATGATGAAGAATATATTCTTAAGATCAAAGCAGATCCTGATAAATTAAATGATTTTTGCAATTCTTTAAACAATATGTCCCATAGTATATTTTTAACAGGATTTGAGGTAAAAGAAGGAGATGATTTTAAGCCTTTATACAAACAAAAAGAAATTTTTGAAAAATATACTTTATTGAGTTTTTTAAATTCTAATGCCTATGCTAAAGAAAATATTTTATTAGAAAATGAATGGGGTCAATTTTGTGATATTTCACTTTCTTTTGATGGTAAAAATTTTGAAAAAATCGATAAAAATAATTTTCACTCTTTGCTTTCTAAAACATTAGATATTATTAAAAAAGATGAAAAAATATGGATTAAAAATCATAAAGGAATTTATACTATACATCTTTTTGATAAGGAATTTAAAGAAGATTTTTTAATGCCTTGTGATATTAAGGCAATCTCTTCTATCTTTGTATGTTCTAATGAGCAATTAAAATTTTTAGCAAGTTTTGAAAAGCCTTTAATGGCTTTTAAATTAAATGCATTATTTAGGCAAAAATATGATTTAAAAATTGATAAATTTTTATTAAAACTTGCTGAAGATATTTTTTTATTTGCCCTAGGTTATGAACTTTTTAAAGAAAATTTTCATTTTTTATCATTTAAAAAAGTTGAAAATTTTATAGATGATTTTAAAATATTAAATGTCAAAGATAAATTTGTTGTATTAGAGGGCTTTGAATTTATACATTCTAAAATTAGAGCTTTAATTTTTTCCAAAAATGATAAAAATATGGCTAGAATTTCTTATCTTACTTCACGTTTTAAACAAAAAAGTTTTATTTTAGAGCTTAGCAAAGAATATGATGATATTTTATTACTAGATAAAGAAATTAATTTATTAAAAATCACTTTACCTAATCACTCAAAAAAGATATATAGCGAACTTGAAAATGACCCTACAGGAAAAAGACTTTTAGATAATTTCCAAAAAGAATTTAAACTTTTAGATGAAGAATTTGAAAGTAAAAACAATTTCTTTTCTTTATTGTGCATCATAGGAAGAATGCTAAATTTAAATCAAGATTTCAAAAAAGCAGGGCTTGTTTTACTTCAATTAAGCGATCAATCAAGATTAGCCAAGGGTGTTAAGATTGATTTTAAATTAAATGACAATAAAGAATTTGATTATATAAAAACTTTACGCTCTATTATGAGTTTTATGTTAGCAGGAGTTGGTGCTCAAGATATTTCTTATGGAGTGATTGAAAGTTTGTCATATTTTTTACGTGATTTTTATGATGAATTAAAACAAAAAGATAAAACCCAAGTTGTTTTAATTAGCGGAAGCTTATTTGAACATAAAAGTTTGCTTGAAAATGTTTTCAAGCATATTAAAGATTGTAGATTAAGCAATGTGCCACTTAGGGTATAAGATCAAAATTTCAGGTTTGGTTCAAGGTGTGGGTTTTAGACCCTTAGTTTATGAGTTAGCTTTAAAATTTAAACTTTTTGGAGAGGTAAGAAATGATGGCTTTGGCGTAGAAATCATTCTTGCTTGCACTCAAAAAGAATACACAAATTTTATAAAAAATTTAAAAACTCATCTTCCACCTTTAGCAAGGATAGATCATCTTACAATTACTCAAATTCCTATTTCAAATTATACTCAATTTAGTATAACTCCTTCTTTAGAAAATGCAAAAAGCACTCCTATGCTTAGCGATTTTGCACTTTGTAAAGAATGTAAAAAAGAATTTTTTGATGAAAAAAATCCACGCTTTTTATATCCTTTTATCACTTGCACACATTGCGGGCCCCGCTTTAGCATTATTAAAAGCCTTCCTTATGATAGGGCTAATACCTCTATGCAAGAATTTATTATGTGTGAATTTTGTAAAAGTGAATATGAAGATCCAAAAAATAGGCGTTTTCACGCTCAGCCCATAAGTTGTCCTAAATGTAAAATTAGTGTTTTTCTTAAAGACCAAAAGGGCACAATTTTAGCTAAAGATAAAGAAGCTTTTATGCAAAGTGCAAATTTTTTAAAAGAAGGTAAAATTCTAGCTATTAAAGGTATGGGTGGTTTTCATTTAATGTGTGATGCTTTTAATGAACAAGCATTAAAAGCGCTAAGACTCAGAAAAAAGCGTCCTAAAAAACCCTTTGCTTTGATGTGTAAAGATTTAAAAAGTGCTAAAGAACTTGCCTTTATAGATGAAAAAGAAGAAGCTTTATTAAATGGAGTTTTAGCTCCTATTGTGATTTTAAAAGCTAAAAAAGACTTTTCTTTAATTGCTCCTGAAGTTAATAAACTAGGCATTATGTTAGCTTATACTCCTTTACACCTTTTGCTTTTTGAGTATTTTAAAGGAACTCTTGTGGCAACAAGTGCAAATTTAAGCGGAGAAAGCATTATTAAAGATGAGTTAAATTTATGTCAAAAACTTAGTGGAGTTTTTGATTTTTATTTAGATTATGATAGAGAAATTATAAATGCAAGCGATGATAGCATTGCTCAAGTGGTAAATGGTGCAACTATGTTCTTACGCACTTCAAGAGGATTAAACCCTTTTTATTTAGAAAGTAATTTTGATAAAAAAGGCACTTTTTTAGCCCTAGGTGCCGAACTTAAAAACGAATTTGTAATTTTTTATGAAAATAAACTTTTAATTTCTCCTTATATAGGCGATTTAAAAAGTGTTGATGTATATGAAAGATTTTTTAAACTTTTAGATTTTTTCAAACAAAATTATGATTTAGAATTTGAAGCAGTTTTATGTGATAAACATCCACATTTTGCCTATACTAAAGAGTTTGAAAATAGGGTTAAAATTTCTCATCATTATGCGCATTTTTGTGCAGCTTATTTTGAATATGAAAAAGAATTTTTAAAAGATGAAAAGGCTTTAGCTTTTATTTGCGATGGAACAGGCTACGGAGAAGATGGTAAAATTTGGGGTGGGGAAGTTTTTATAGGAAATTTAAAAGAGTATAAAAGAATAGCTCATTTTGAAAATTTTACTCTTATAAATAGTGATATTAAAAATATACAAAACTTAGCCTTAAGTTTGATTTGGCATTTTGATTTAGAAGATAAAGCTAAGGAATTTTTAGTCAAAATTCCAAAAATAAAACTTGAAAATCTTAGAAAAATTTATTCTCATTCTAATTTGCAAACAAGCTCTTTAGGGCGTATTATTGATGCTTTTGGAAGCATAGTTTTTAATATAGAAAAAAGTTCTTATGAAGCACAAATTGGCTTAATGTGTGAAGCCTTTTATGATAAAAATCTTGATTTTTCTTATAAACTTTTTATAGAAAAAGGACAAATTAATTTTAAAAGTTTGATTTTAGGGGCTTTGCAAGATGAAAAAAGCAAAGCTATTACAGGTATGTTTAATGCTTTGGCAAATTTTATCATAGAATTTAGTAAAGATTATGATTTAAAAGTGCTTTTAAGTGGAGGAGTTTTTCAAAATAAAACCTTACTTGAAATTTTAAAAGCTAAAGAATTTAACTTTTTTGTGCCTTTAAAATATCCTTGCAATGATAGTTCTATTGCTTTAGGACAAATGGTACATTATTTAAATTCAAAAAAATAAAAAAATATTTTAAAACTCATAATTTTTTAATGCTTTTAAGGCTAAAATGAAGTAAAAACTAAAAGGAAAAAACAATGTGTAAAGATTGTGGCTGTTCTATAAATTCAACTCATACTCACGATCACCATCATCACGAAAATCCAAGTCTAAAAGAAAGTAAAACCATAGAAGTAATTTCTAAAATATTAGATAAAAATGATGAAGAAGCAAAACACAACAGAGCTCATTTCAATGAAACAAACACGCTTTGTATTAATTTAATGAGTTCTCCAGGTAGTGGTAAAACAACGCTTTTAGAAAAAACTATCAAAGCTTTAAAAGATGAGTTTAAAATTGCTGTGATTGAAGGAGATTTAGAAACCAATAACGATGCCCTAAGAGTAAGAGATGCTGGAGCTTTAGCATATCAAATTACTACAGGACAAAGTTGTCATTTAGATGCTTTTATGGTGCATAAGGCTTTACATCATTTAGATATTAAAGATATAGATTTACTTTTTATAGAAAATGTAGGCAATTTAGTTTGCCCTGCAAGTTATGATTTAGGAGAGCATTTAAATGTGGTCTTGCTTTCTGTAACTGAAGGTAGCGATAAACCACAAAAATATCCTGTAATGTTTAAAAAAGCAGATATTGTATTAATTACAAAGGCTGATTTGGCACATCATTTTGATTTTGATATTAAAGAAGCTACTAGGCTTATCAAAGAATTAAGTCCTAGAGCTGATATCATTACTCTTGATGCAAAAAATGGCACAAATATGGAGCTTTGGTATAAAGTGCTTAAACTCAAAAAGGAGCTTTTTTAATGTGTTTATCTATACCTTCTGAAATTTTAGAAATAGATGAGTTAAATAATGCTTTAGTGCAAACTTTAGGCGTAAAAAGAAAAGTAAATTTAGATCTTATTGATGAGCCTCTAAAACAAGGTGATTATGTTTTAATCCACGTTGGAGTTGCTATGGAAAAAATCGACAAAGAAGCTGCACTAGAGAGCATTAAAACCTATCAAGAAATAGTAGAAAAAATGAATAGCGGGGAGATAAAAAGTAATGAGGGGGATTTAGGTTTAAATGAATTTTATCGATGAATTTAGAGATAAAGAAAGTATTTTAGCCCTAAAAAAACTTATAGAACAAGAGCTTAAAAATCCTGTCAATATTATGGAGATTTGTGGCGGACATACTCATAGTATTATGAAGTATGCCCTACCTTCCATTTTACCAAAAGAGATAAATTTTATTCATGGACCAGGTTGTCCAGTTTGTGTAATGCCAAGAGAACGTATTGATATAGCTATTAAATTAGCTTCGATGAAAGATACTATTTTTTGCACCTTAGGAGATCTTTTAAGAGTGCCTGGTAGTGAGTTTTCTTTGCTTGATTTAAGAGCTAAAGGAGCTGACATTAGAGCGCTTTACTCTCCACTTGAAGTTTTAGATCTTGCTAAAAAAAATCCAGATAAAATCATTATCTTTTTTGCCATAGGCTTTGAAACTACTACACCTATGAGTGCCTTACTTCTTGAAAAAGTGATAAAAGAAAATTTAAATAACGTCTTTTTTCATATCAATCATATCACCGTTCCAGCTCCTATTGAAGCGATTATGAGTGATGAAAATGTAAAAATCAATGCCTTTTTAGGTCCTTCTCATGTAAGCGTGATCACAGGTTATGGTATTTATGAGCCTTTAGCTATCAAATTTAAAACTCCTATTGCCGTAAGTGGTTTTGAACCAGTAGATATTTTGGAAAGCATTTTAAATATCATAAAACAAAACAATGAAGGCAAATTTGAAGTATTTAATCAATACAAAAGAGCTGTAAGTAAAGAAGGCAATGTCAAAGCTCAAAATTTAGTTAAAAAATATTTTCAAGTATGTGATTTTGAATTTCGTGGCTTAGGACTTATTAAAGATGGAGGCTTAAAGCTAAAAGAAGAATTTAGCACCTATGATGCAGGTAAAAAGTTTGATTGCACTGTGCAAAGCAAAAATGAAAATAAAGCTTGTATTTGTGGGCAAATTTTAAGAGGTTTAGCCAAGCCTTATGATTGTAAAGTTTTTGCTAAAGCTTGCACTCCAAAAAATCCCATAGGAAGTTGCATGGTTTCAGGTGAAGGAGCTTGTGCAGCATATTATAAATATTCAAAGGTGAATACATGAAAAATATTTCCTTAGCTCATGGGGGTGGCGGAGAAGAGATGAATGAGCTTTTAACTAAGCTTTTCAAGATCTTTAATAATGAAATTTTAAATGCAAACAATGATGCAGCGATTTTGGGCAATTTAGCCTTAAGTACAGATTCTTTTGTATTAAGTCCGATTTTTTTAGATGATGAGATCAATATCGGCAAACTTTGTGTTTGTGGTTCTATTAATGATATTTTAATGGTAGGAGCAAAGCCAAAATATCTAAGTTTAGGACTTATTTTAGAAGAGGGTTTTGAGCTAGAAAAACTAGAACGCATTTTAAAAAGTATCAAAAAAGAGTGTGAAAAATGTGGTGTAATGCTAGTTTGTGGCGATACTAAAGTTGTTCCTAAGGGCAAAGGTGATGAGATTTATATCAACACCACTGCCTTAGGAGAGATCATTGCTAAAAAAGAAAGTAAAAATATCAGAGCAGGGCTTAGTATACTTGTTTCAGGCGATATAGGAAGACACGGAGCTAGTGTTTTAATCAAAAGAAATAATCTAGAAGCTAATATTAAAAGTGATTGTAAAGCTTTAGATAAAGAGGTTTTGGAACTTTTAGAAAAAGATATCAAAGTCATTGCTATGCGTGATGCAACACGAGGCGGACTTAGTGCGGTTTTAAATGAGTGGGCAAAACAAAGCGGAAATGATCTTTTAATTTTTGAAGAAAAAATTACCATACAAGATGAGGTTTTAGGACTTTGTGAGCTTTTTGGCTATGAAGCATATGAACTTGCCAATGAAGGTACTTTTATACTTTGCGTAGAAAAAGAAGATGAGTTAAAAGCCTTAGAAATTCTAAAAAAATACAATGCGAATGCGAGTATTATAGGTGAAGTTTTAGAAGAGAAAAAAGCACGCGTGATTTTACAAAATGCTTATGGAGCTAAACGCTTTTTAGAAAGCCCTAAAGGCGAACTTCTACCAAGAATTTGCTAATGCACGAATTAAGTATAGTAGAATCTTTAATCGAACTTTGCGAAGAAAACGCCCTAAGCAATAATGCCAAAAATGTGCAAGAAATTTATGTAAAAATCGGGCGTTTAAGTGGTATAGAAGTTGATCTTTTTAAACGTTGCTTTGAAACTTTTAAAGAAAACTCAAATTTTTGCAAAAATGCTAAACTTTTTATAGAGCTTGCCCCGCTTGAAATTTTGTGTTTAAATTGTAATCAAACAAGTATTTTAGAAGAAAATATTTTTAAATGTCCTAAGTGTGAAAGTATAGAATACAAAGTCACACAAGGCGAAGACTTGTACTTAATGCGACTTGTGATGGGATAAAATTTAAAACGGATAATTTTAGATTTATCAGCAAAATTAGTGAAAATATTTTTAAATTTAAAAACAAACCAATAAATTAAAAAATATTTTTTATATAAATAAAGCTCCAATATATTTTAAATTTAAAAATAAAACTAATATTATTTAATAGTTTTATTTTTATTCTTTCAAAGATTATTATATTAAACTGATTAGTTTTTATTTT
>NZ_JAENKS010000176.1:0-425 GCF_016598975.1 Campylobacter sp. 2018MI34 | reverse complement strand
CATCCTGCATGGTCAGCTCCTCAGTTAAATTGCATTTCGGGGACAGTTTCGGGCACGATCAGCTTGCCGGCGGTTCTGGCGACGATTTCATCCACACTGATACCCGGGGCGCGTTCACGCAGAATGAACGCCCCGTCGGCAATTTCCAGCAGAGCCAGGTCGGTCAGCACGCGTTTGATGCAGGCCACGCCGGTCAACGGCAGGGTGCAGGCGGGAAGCAGTTTGGACTCACCGCTTTTGGAAGCATGGGTCATTACCACGATGATGTTGTCGGCTCCGGCAACCAGGTCCATCGCGCCGCCCATGCCTTTCACCATTTTTCCGGGGATCATCCATGAGGCGATATTGCCGTTAACATCGACTTCAAACGCACCGAGCACCGTCAGATCAACGTGGCCGCCGCGGATCATGGCGAAGGATTGCGC
>NZ_JAENKS010000175.1:0-426 GCF_016598975.1 Campylobacter sp. 2018MI34 | reverse complement strand
ATCCTCACAGGGTCGCCTGGTGGAGTGGGCAAAAAACGCGTTCCACCGCTGTTTTTACACGATGGTGATGTTATTGAAGTTGAGATTGAACATATTGGAACCCTGCGCAATGTCGTCCGGGATAGCCGTTATTTAACATCATCTGTTAGCTGGCATGACGGGAGAAAGTGATGAGTACACTGATTGAATGCGGCGCCTCTCCGTTTATTCCGGGGTTTGCGCTCAAGGATGTTCGTCTGGAAAATGGTCTGACGGTAAGAGTGGCTATCGGAGGCAGCGGTTCACCTTTGGTACTGCTACATGGGCATCCGCAGAATCATACAACATGGCGGAAAGTCGCACCGACATTGGCGCAAAATCATACAGTCATTTTGCCGGATTTGCGTGGCTATGGCGACAGCGATAAACCAACGAGCGATCCGGCGC
>NZ_JAENKS010000174.1:0-426 GCF_016598975.1 Campylobacter sp. 2018MI34 | reverse complement strand
ACAATCAACATGTCGACGTGGACAGTGTTGATCAGTTGGCGCGCGGAGGACATTAGCTTGCTCCAGAAATCCTGGTGGTGACCACAAACGACCAGATCCATGTCGTATTTTTTGATGGCATCAACCAGAACCTGACCCAGGTCGCCGCTACCGCTCAGGGTTTCGGTGATAGGGTAGCCTGCGTTGGTGGAAAGCTCGGTTAGCGCGTGGTGGGTTTCTTCAGAAATGCGTTTCTGCATGTCGCCCAGATTCACGTCGATAAGCCCGGTGTACAGGTCGGAATAGTTTACGTCAACGTGGATAAGGGAGACTTTAGCATTGTAAGGCCGCGCCATAGAGACCGCTTTTTCAACCAGAACTTTGCTTTCCGGAGAAAGATCAACCGCGATAAGAATGTGTTTATAAGCCATAGTGTTACTCCTTCCA
>NZ_JAENKS010000173.1:0-426 GCF_016598975.1 Campylobacter sp. 2018MI34 | reverse complement strand
ATCCAGCAGGTACTGCGAAAATTTTGTCGCTTCGCCGAGGCAAATCGGCAACATGCCGGTCGCCAGCGGGTCCAGCGCGCCGGTATGCCCGGCGCGGTTGGCATTGTAGATGCGCTTAACTTTCTGCAGCACGTCATTGCTGGACATACCCTGCGGCTTATCCAGCAGCAGAACGCCGTGAATGTCGCGGCCACGACGACGAGGACGACTCATCAGTCCTCCTTGCTGTCGTCCGGGTTCACACGACGTTCTTCGTCATGTTTCACCACGTTAGTCACCAGGTTGGACATACGCATCCCTTCCACCAGCGAGTTGTCGTAGAAGAAGGTCAGTTCCGGTACGATGCGCAGACGCATCGCTTTACCCAGCAAGCTGCGGATGAAACCAGACGCTTCCTGCAACGCTTTGATGCCCGCTTTTACTGCG
>NZ_JAENKS010000172.1:0-426 GCF_016598975.1 Campylobacter sp. 2018MI34 | reverse complement strand
CCCCGCCGCCTGGTGGTTGAGTATCCTGCATAGCGCTCTCTGTCTTGCGATAAAAGGGCGCTGCGAGTAGAATACTGCCGCTTAACGTCGCGTGAATTGTTTAACAATCTGCGTGGCGTATACACAAAATCATTCAAGCTGCATCAAGGCGGCAAGTCTGAGAATCCTCAGGAGCTTACTCAGGTAAGTGACTGAGGTGAGCGGACGCAGCCAACGCAGAGTCAGCTTGAAGGATGAAGTGTATACACTGGGATAGCTGAATTAGAGATCGGCATCCTTTCATTCTTAACACTTTGGAGTTTTAAAATGTCTCTAAGTACTGAAGCTACCGCTAAAATCGTTTCTGAGTTTGGTCGTGATGCAAACGACACCGGTTCTACCGATGTTCAGGTTGCACTGTTGACTGCACAGATTAACCATCTGCAG
>NZ_JAENKS010000171.1:0-428 GCF_016598975.1 Campylobacter sp. 2018MI34 | reverse complement strand
GGTCGTGAAGCACTACCACTTCGAGTGAGTAACCAGCGCTGCTCTCCTCACACGTCCTGTCCGGTTCGGGAGAGCAGCAACCCGGTGACGATTTCTCCCGATCGGAGCATGGTCCGGGCCCTCACGTGATCGGTTCCCAACCGAATCGGGGAATTTAGTAATACGAGGTTGGGCAATACTCTCTTCCAGCCATTGCGCGATGACGAGCTTGGGCTCGTCACTGCCCGACCCAGTACCGATCCACGCGTTTGGAAATGGCGCAAGTGATCTCGTAGCTAATGGTTCCGAGGAGTTCGGCCATGTCATCAGCGGTCAGAGTTTCGTCCTCCTGGGTTCCAATGAGCACCACCTCATCTCCCACCGTGACGTTCGAATCGGGGCCAAGATCGACCATGAATTGGTCCATGCAGATCCGACCGACGATGGGA
>NZ_JAENKS010000170.1:0-429 GCF_016598975.1 Campylobacter sp. 2018MI34 | reverse complement strand
AACCTGCCAGCCCTGGGCCATTAAATGATGCGCAACGGCCAGTCCCGGGAACACGTGCCCGCCGGTACCGCCCGCCATCACCATTAACCGCTTCGGTTGACCACTCATCGAGAACCTCGTGTAAACGCCTGCGCTTTTTCCAGACGCGTTTCATAATCAATACGTAATAAAAACATAATGGCCGTCGACATAATCAACAGACTCGACCCGCCATAACTGATCAGCGGCAGCGTAAGACCTTTGGTCGGCAGCATCCCCGCGGCCGCGCCAACGTTTACCAGCGCCTGGAAACTAAACCAAATACCGATAGAACACGCTAAAAATCCGGAAAAACGGTGGTCAATCTCCAGCGCTTTACGGCCAATCGACATCGCGCGAAAAGCGACGAAGAATACCATTAAAAGCGCCAATACCACACCGATATAACCC
>NZ_JAENKS010000169.1:0-430 GCF_016598975.1 Campylobacter sp. 2018MI34 | reverse complement strand
ATCTTATACAGCGCGCCAATAGCGCCTGCCGCCAGGAAGTAGCGGGTGTAAATATCCGGGCTGACAGACTCAATAAAATGGTCGTAGTAAGCCAGTACCGCAGGAACGATGCCGCATGCGCCGTTGGTTGGCGCCGTCACGACGCGACCGCCTGCGGCGTTCTCTTCGTTCACCGCCAGAGCAAACATGTTCACCCAGTCAATGACGTTCATCGGATCGTTGGAAAGCTTATCGCTGGAAACCAGCATACGACGCAGCGCAGAGGCGCGACGCGGTACGCGCAGCGGCCCCGGCAGAACGCCTTCGGTATTCATACCGCGATCAATACAGGCCTGCATGGTCTGCCAGACGTGACCGAAATACTCTTCAATCTCTTTCTTGCTATGTAGCGCCAGTTCGTTTTGCATCACCATGCCGGAGATTGAAAGGC
>NZ_JAENKS010000168.1:0-430 GCF_016598975.1 Campylobacter sp. 2018MI34 | reverse complement strand
ACCCAGTAGACGTTCAGCTTGCCGTCTTTCAACGCGCGATCCTGCGCCACCGCATGTAAACCCACTTTTGCCGGAATAGTGCCAGCGGGGATCTGCCAGTGTTTTTCGCAGATATCACGGTGTTTTTCGTTCGTCACGACCATGTCTGCGGGCAGACGGTGTGAGAAGGTTCCCACTTCACGCGCCGTACCGCAGGCGGAAGGCTGGCCGGTCAGCGAGAAAGGACCGCAGCCAGGCTGGGAGATTTTTCCGGTCAGCAGATGAGGTTGTAAACCAGGTTATTCGCCCACACGCCGCGGGTATGCTGGTTAAAACCCATCGTCCAGTAAGAGATCACGCGCTTATTCGGATCGGCGTAGAGCTGTGCCAACTGTTCCAGTTGATCTTTCGGCACGCCGGTCATTTCAGCGGTCTTGTCCAGCGTATATCC
>NZ_JAENKS010000167.1:0-430 GCF_016598975.1 Campylobacter sp. 2018MI34 | reverse complement strand
CCTCTGGAACCACCAGGAAAAAGAGAACTTGCTAAGCTAACGCGTATTTTCAGCTACTTACCGTTACGAGTCTTATGGAATCCTGGAAAGTTAATCTAATTTCCGTTTGGTTTGGATGTTTTTTTACCGGGCTGGCAATCAGCCAAATCCTGCCATTCTTACCCCTTTATATTTCCCAGCTTGGCGTCTCTTCCCATGAAGCGTTATCAATGTGGTCCGGGTTAACGTTTAGCATCACGTTTCTTATTTCCGCCATTGTGTCGCCGATGTGGGGCAGTCTTGCCGATCGTAAAGGGCGTAAACTGATGCTATTGCGCGCGTCGCTCGGGATGGCGATAGCTATTCTACTGCAGGCATTTGCGACCCATGTCTGGCAACTTTTCCTGCTGCGCGGAATCATGGGGTTAACGTCAGGTTATATCCCCAATGC